>DAISZW010000146.1:5337-8633 GCA_036824595.1 Ignavibacteriaceae bacterium | reverse complement strand
GCTGAAAGAATACTTATTGCAGGAGTAATAACTCCATCCCCCATCAACAATGATATTCCAGCATATCCAAGAAAGGCAATGAAGCCGTATCTTCTTCCCTTCTTTAAAGTGGATGTGAGAATTTCTTTTAAAACAATTATTCCTCCTTCACCTTTAATGCTTAAACTTATGGCAAGCCAGGCGTATTCCACAGTAACCAAAATGATCAAAGTCCAGAAGATCAAGGAGAGTATCCCAATCATATTTTCATAAGTGGGTTTCGTTAAGGTAAGTATTACAGTTATTGTGTAAATGGGACTTGTACCGATATCCCCGAATACCAGTCCCATGGCCTTGAGAATATCTTTGAAGGAAGAGAATCCTATTTTATTCTTCATTGATGCAAATATGTTCCGTATTCGAAGAACAAAAATAAATATATCTTTTCAAAAAAAGCATTATACAACACGGCTGATTATCTGAAAAAAGCATAGGTCAAATCAGTAAATGCTGTTACTAAATTTTTTCTTAAACATATACTATAAAAAAACTTTTTAAGAGAAATAATTCATTCTAAAAGTAATTCAAATCTAATCAGCTTTTCTCTTCGTTTAACTTTGCATTAAGATTTCTTTTACGATGCCTAAAGTATTCAATTACTCCAGGTAAAACAGAAAGAATAATAATTGCTATTATAACAAAAGAAAAATTATTCTTTACCAAAGGAATATTCCCGAAAAAGTATCCGCTGTAGACAAATAACGCTACCCAGAAAATTCCGCCGACTATATTGTATAAAATAAATTTTGAATAAGTCATTGCTCCGACACCTGCAACAAAAGGAGCAAAAGTTCTTACAATCGGAACAAACCTTGCTATGATTATTGTCTTTCCCCCGTATTTTTCATAAAACTGGTGTGTTCTTTCGAGGTATTCTTTTTTAATATATTTCGTTTCCTTATGAAAAACTTTTGGGCCGATATAATGCCCTATCCAGTAATTAACTGTATCTCCCAGAATTGCTGCAGCCGCAAGAATAACAAAGAGCAGGTTTACTTCAAACGATCCGATTGCTGCAAAAGTACCGGCAGCAAAAATGAGTGAATCGCCCGGTAAAAAAGGAGTTACCACCAGTCCGGTTTCGGCAAATATTATTAGGAATAAAATTACATAGGTTAAAGCACCATATTGAAGGATTATCTCATTCAAATGTTTGTCAAAGTGCAGAAACAAATCGATTAGATACTCAATAGTTTCCAATGTCCTCCTGTAATAATTTTTTGTTTTAAAAAAACATGCAAAGTTAAGTAAAATATTTATACAAAAAATGTTATAGGAATGTTTTGTTTTTGCGTAAAATTATACGGAATTTCGAATTCAATAAAATTTTCAATGAATACCGATTAAAACGCTATGCAAAAAAAATCTCTGCCGCTTCACACCAAAATATTTATCGGACTTTTCGCAGGATTAATTCTCGGTTTATTCTGCAACATTTTCTTTAGAGAAAATGAGAATATTGAATGGATTGTGAGAAATATCGCCTATCCGGCCGGACAGATTTTTTTACGAATGATCTTCATGATCGTTATCCCCCTGATATTTACTGCCATCGTTCTGGGAGTTGCCGATTTCCGGGACATTCGTAAAGTAGGCAGAATCGGCTTCAAAACACTCGGCTTCACAATTTTAATTACAGCCGTTTCCGTAGTGATAGGGCTAACAATTGTTAATATTGTTCAGCCGGGTACAGGAATTACACCGGAAAACAGGGATTCATTGTTAAGCACTTTGTCAAATTCGCAGCCAATTACGGGAATTGTAAAATCCGCAGAAGAATCAAAAAGTTTTGTTGAGATAATTGTTGATCTGATTCCCAGAAATCCCTTTGTGGATATTGTATATGCATTCGATCCTAATTATAGAGGCGGAGGTTTACTTGCATTAATGTTCTTCTCCCTTCTGTTCGGCATTGCAATGGCAGTTACAAACCAGGAAAAGATCAGCGGATTAACAGGCATACTGCAAGGTTTATATGAAGTTATTATGAAGATTATTGATTTTGCAATGAAGCTCGCTCCTTACGGAGTAGCTGGTTTAATATTTACAACTGCATTTCAGCTGGGGCTGCAGATCATTTCAATTCTTTTTCTTTATGTAGCTGTAGTTATCGGTGCCTTATTAATTCACTTTTTCGGAACATACGGAGTCATAATTAAATATGCATTGAAGAGGAATCCCGCTGCTTTTTTTAAAGATATAAGTGAAGTAATAATTACAGCATTTTCAACAAGCTCATCCAATGCGACTTTACCAACCACAATTCGCAATTCAATTGAAAAATTAAAATTAGATAAAGACATTTCGAATTTTGTTTTAACCGTCGGTTCCACTGCAAATCAAAACGGGACCGCGTTGTATGAAGGAATTACGGTTCTGTTTCTTGCACAATTCTACGGAATAGATCTGACATTTATACAGCAGCTGCTGGTTGTATTCCTCTCAATTCTTGCCGGGATCGGAACTGCCGGTGTACCCGGCGGTTCTCTTCCGCTGGTGGTTGGTGTTCTTCAGACAATTGGAATACCGGCGGAAGGCATCGGAATAATCTTAGGAGTCGACAGAGTGCTGGATATGTCGAGGACAGTCGTAAATGTAACCGGCGATATTGTTCTTGCAGGATGGATTGACAGCACGGAGAGGGAAAAAAAATATCACCTATAAATTGTTAAATATAAAATTTCTATTGCCCATGAAATAATTCATGGGCTATGAATGTGGATTAAAATTTATTTTAGAATATTTTCATAATCATTTATTACTGATTGATTTTTATGGTGTTCCTTTTGATTTCTTATATATTTATAAATCTTTTCCAAATGAGATTCACTGACTGAAAATACTCCGAATCCTGTTTGCCATTCAAATTTAACTGGAATTATTCTCTCTTCATTAATCCAGCGGGATGTTGAACCTTTTACTTGTTTAATAACCTCAGAAACTGATTTTGTTGGGTTCTGTAAAAACAATATGTGAATGTGCTCGGGCATTCCATTAATTATTCTCACCGGACAACCTAATTGGCGCAATTGTTTTTCCATAAAATTGTAAATTAATTTTTCATGATTTGCGGCAATAATATTTTCTCTATTTTTTGTTGAAAATATTACGTGTAACCAGATTTTATAAAATGAATGCGGCATGAATTTGATTTCCCCTAATATGTCAATAATGTGTTGTATAAATTATTAAATTATTCATGATATTTCCATAGCCCATGAATTAATTCATGGGCTATTTATATTGGTTTTATATTG
>DAISZW010000146.1:3752-5237 GCA_036824595.1 Ignavibacteriaceae bacterium | reverse complement strand
AAATAAAAAAACCGAACTGATCCGCGGATTAACTTTAACCGCTGCCGTAATGATTGCAGCCGGTTCAATGATCGGCTCCGGTATTTTTAGAAAACCGGCTACGATGGCCGGACAGTTAATGTCTCCGGAATTGCTAATCATTATTTGGGCCGGTGCCGGTATTATTACTTTTATAGGCGCGCTTGTAAATGCCGAAATCGCCGGAATGATTGATGCAACAGGCGGACAATATGTCTATTTTAGAAAAATGTACGGCGATTTTACAGCATTCCTTTACGGCTGGTCTATTTTTTCGGTTATACAGACCGGGAGTCAGGCTGCCATCGCTTATGCATTTGGAGAATACCTCGGTTACTTTATAAAATATCCTGAATTGTCTCAGGCATGGCAGGATTTTTCGGTTTATATGCCATTCGTCGGAAATATTCATCCCTTTTTTGAATTCGGACCTAAAGCTGCTGCAATAATCTGCATCCTGTTCCTCACGTGGATCAATTATCTTGGAGTTGTCTTCGGCGGATTCGTTCAGACAGTTATTACTTTTATAAAGATCGGATCCATTATTCTTTTAGCAGCTCTTCTTTTTATCTTCGGCACTGGCAACTTTTCAAATCTTAATTCAGGATATACTGTACCTGAATCGACCTTAAATAATTTAACTGCTTTAATCGGATTAGCTTTAGCAGGTGCGTTCTGGGCTTATGACGGATGGAATAACGTTACATTTGTTTCCGGCGAAGTTAAAGATCCTCAAAGAAATATTCCGAAGGCTTTATTGTATGGAACGCTCATAGTCGTAGGAGTCTACATAATAATAAATTCTGCTTTTCTTTATATTCTTCCCATCGATGTAATGGCAAAATCCCCTTTAGTTGCTGCCTCTGCAGCCGAAGTAATTTTCGGTTCAAGCGGTGCTTCAATAATTGCCATCGCTGTTATTGTATCAACATTCGGTGCAGTAAGTGCAAGCGTTCTGACAACTGCCCGCGTTCAGTTTGCAATGGCAAGGGATAAATTGTTTTTTACTCCTCTCGGCAAAGTTCATCCAAAATTCGGAACTCCGCATGTTTCTTTGGTTGTTCAGGGTTTGTGGTCTTGTGTTCTTGTAATGACAGGCTCGTTCGATACAATAACCGACTACGTTATTTTTGCAGCATGGACTTTCTATATGCTCGGGGCATTCGGCGTATATATTTTAAGAAAAAAAATGCCTGATGCTCATCGTCCTTACAAGGTATGGGGCTATCCGTATACTCCGGCAATTTTTGTAGTATTCTCTTTTCTCTTCCTGCTTAATTCTATAATTGAAGATACAAGTGATGCCGCAATGGGGACAATCCTTATCTTGATCGGGCTGCCGATTTATTTTTACTGGAAGATTAAAATGAAAAAAGTTAAGAATTAATTGTTGTAAATTGATTTAAACAAAAGGATAAAATCAATGAACGATGATAAACTTTTTCAGAAGATTTATCCTATCACAGA
>DAISZW010000146.1:0-3652 GCA_036824595.1 Ignavibacteriaceae bacterium | reverse complement strand
TCGTATCACGGATTATTAATCTGTGATACTTAAGAACTAAAATGGTAACCAAAACATTTCACCGCCGGAATCTTCCTCATTTACATTATGATGAAGGAACGTATTTCATTACTTATCGTTTAGCAGATACCATACCATTGCCGGTTTTAGAACAATATCACGAAGAATTAAGTAGGAGAGATATAGAAGATCTAAACATTAAGCAGAAAAAGTTTTTCAAGAAATATGATACCTATTTGGACAATGCATTACACGGCCACGATTATTTAACTAAGAACGAATTTGCCCGGATAATTATAAACACACTTCATTATCCGGAAGGAAAAGAGTATTTTTTAATCTGTTATTGTATAATGCCTAATCATGTGCACCTGGTATTTAGATTATTAAAGCTGAATAAAGGCATCAGCAAGATTATGCAGTCAATAAAAAGAATTTCCGCCCTGGAGTGCAATAAATTACTGAACAAAGAAGGCAAGTTTTGGCAGGATGAAAGTTTTGACAGGCTGATAAGAAATGATGTTGAACTTTACAATGTAATTAACTATGTAATAAATAATCCTGTGAAAGCCGGGTTAATTGATGACTGGACAAAATGGGAACACACTTATCTGGCAAAAGAATATCTTTAATTTGTAAACGCAACCGTTCTAAATTTTAAAAACCGTATTGTATCACAGAATATTATTCTGTGATACAAAATAAAAAACCAAAATTTTAAATGAACAAAAAATTTATCATAATTGACGCAATGGCGCTTGCCTACAAAGCTTATTTTGCTTTCATGGGCAGACCTCTTATTACTTCAAAAGGAGAACCGACTTCCGCCGTATACGGATTCATTAATCAGCTGTTGAAAATACTTGAAGATAATAAGCCCGATTACATTGCAGTAGCTTTTGATGCACGCGAAAAAACTTTCAGGCATGAGCAGTATGAAGATTATAAAGCAGCAAGACATGCAATGCCGGATGATATGATTCCACAGCTTGAACGGGTGAAAGAAATTATTGATGCTTTAAGAATTCCCATCTACATTTTCCCGAAATATGAAGCTGATGATATAATCGGCACCGCGGTCTGTAAGGCTGAAGAGAAAGGCCTGGAATCATTTATAATCACTCCCGACAAAGATCTCAACCAGCTGGTTAACGATTATGTTAAAGTTATTCGCCCGGGAGGAAAAACGGGTGAAGAAATTGTTGTTTATGATGTAAGCAGGATAAAAGAAGAATTCGGCTTCAGTCCCAAGCAGATGGTTGATTATCTTGCATTAATCGGAGATTCATCAGATAATATTCCCGGAGTTGCGGGAATCGGACCTAAATCGGCAATTCCGCTCATTCAAAAATATGGATCGGTTGAAGGAATCTATGAACACATTGAAGAGATTGAAAAACCGGCTTTAAAGAATAAATTAATTGAGGGTAAAGAGAAAGCATTTTTGTCGAAAATTTTAGCAACAATCCACTGTGAAGTTCCTCTCGAATTTAACTTTGATGAAATAAAATTCAAGCAGCCCGATTTTGATAAGCTAAGAAATCTTTTTGTTGAACTTGAATTCAAAACACTGTACAACAGGCTTCTTACAGTTTACTGGAACGGAAAAAAGTCACCGCAAAGCGGGATCCCGCTTAAAGCGGGAGAAGGTGCTGATGAAGAAATTTCAATTGAAGATAAAGAGCTTTCAGCCTATGATGCATCAAAAGTAAATTATAAAGTTATTAAAGATTTAAAATCTGCTGAGGATCTTGCCGAAAAATTATCAAAGGTTTCTCTTCTCGCTTTTGATACCGAAACCAATGCGCTTAACCATAATATTTCAAAATTAGCGGGAGTTTCTTTTTGCGCTAAACCGAATGAAGGCTGGTATGTTGCTTTAAATCCATTTGCCGACGGAGAATTATTTACTCCGCAGAATCTGGAAGACAGACTTCATATCAAAGATTTTGTAAAAATCTTCAAGCCTGTTTTTGAAAACAAAAAAATTAAAAAAGTCTGTCAGAACGGAAAATTTGATATTGCTTCTTTAAGAAGTATCGGAATTGATCTTGAAAACTTTTATTTCGATACGATGCTCGCAAGCTATCTTCTCGATCCTGATCAGAAACACGGAATGAATGAGCTGTCGGAAAAATATCTGAAGTACAAACCTATTCCGTTGTCCGATCTGCTTGGACCTAAAAAAGATCCGTCAAAAATTTTTGATGTCGACTTAAATTCAATTTCCATTTATTCGTGCGAAGATGCCGACATTACCTACCGTCTTTATGAAAAATTGAGCAAGGAAATTGAAAAAGAAGGGCTTAATGATCTCGCATATAGAGCTGAATTCCCACTTGTACCTGTTTTGGAAGATATGGAGAGAACAGGTGTAAGGATAGATATGGAAGCCTTGAAAACTCTAAGCAGCGATCTCCAGGTAATGATGAATGACTACACAAAAAAAATTTACGAATGCTGCGGAGAGGAATTTAATATTAATTCACCGAAACAATTGCAGGAAATTCTTTTTACAAAATTAGGTTTGCGCAAAGGGAAAAAAACAAAAACGGGCTTTTCAACTGATGCCCAGGCTCTTGAATATCTCCGGAATGAGCATGAAATTGTCGCCCACATATTGGATTTCCGCCAGGTCTCCAAACTAAAATCTACTTATACGGATTCTCTTCCGAATTTAATTGAGCCGGGAACAGGAAGAATCCATACAACCTTCAACCAGGCTGTTGCTTCAACCGGCAGACTGGCAAGCAATGATCCGAATTTGCAGAATATTCCCATAAGATCGGATCTTGGGAAAGAAATTAGAAAAGCTTTTGTTCCCAGAGATAAAGATCATGTTATTCTAAGTGCCGATTACAGTCAGATTGATCTTAGAATTATGGCAAGTATTTCCGGCGATGAAGGACTTGGAAAAGCATTTAAGAGTAAAGAGGATATTCACCGCAGTACGGCAGCATTGGTTTTTATGGTTGATCCGAAAGATGTAACTCCCGATATGCGAAGAAAAGCCAAAGAAGTTAACTTCGGAATTCTTTACGGAATCGGGCCGTTCGGTTTGAAAACACGTTTAGGGGTTACCCAGACACATGCAAAGGAAATTATTGATACTTACTTCAATACATTTAAACGCGTTAAGAATTTTATGGAAGAATCGATCATGCTTGCAAAGGAAAAAGGTTATGCGGAAACGTTATTGAAACGGAGAAGATTTCTTAAAAACATAAACAGCAGCAATCATGTTGTTAGACAATTTGAGGAGAGAGTTGCAATAAACATGAGAGTCCAGGGAACTGCCGCAGATATGATAAAGCTGGCAATGATTAATATTTATAATGAGCTGAAGAAAAGGAAAGCAAAGACAAAAATGGTTCTGCAGGTCCATGATGAATTGGTTTTCGATGCACACAAAGATGAAATTGACGAGCTCAGTCCGTTGATAAAAGACCTGATGGAGAATGCCTTCCCGCTAAACGTTCCTGTTGTTGCAGATACAGGAATTGGAGATAATTGGCTGGATGCGCACTAATCAGAGACCGTCATTCTGAGGAAAGCACGGCGACCGAAGAATCTAAAGGGTATTAAGTGCTAACATGTTGCTTGAGATTCTTCGCTTCGCTCAGAATGACATGCAAAGTTAACACGAAAGGTC
>DAISZW010000145.1:0-8634 GCA_036824595.1 Ignavibacteriaceae bacterium | reverse complement strand
TAACCCCGGTTCTTAATTTAATTGTACTTTTTTATTCTTCGAAGGATATTTGGCGGACTCTTCATTTACAAAGTAAAACGTCATAATATTCGGTATTAGGTTATATTCTGTTAGGAGATATTAAATAAATATCATGTCCATTATTCACGGGGAATAAAAATGGAATTATTAATTATTGGTTTACTGTGGATGGGATATTGTATCCTTCACAGTTTTTTAATCAGTACATATTTTACAAATATTCTTTTCCGCACCTTAAAAAAATATTACGCTTTTTACCGCCTCTTTTATGTGCTGCTTTCCCTGGTGCTGCTGATACCGCTGATTAACTATACATCACAGTTTGACAATAAAGTAATCATAACATACAGCTTCCCTTTTTCTATAATCCGTTATACACTAATGTATGGTTCATTAATATTCTTCTTCTGGGCTTTCTTCTTCAGTTACGATGCCCTCTCCTTTTTCGGAATACGCCAAATCTTAAACATCGGGAAGGAAACCAAAATAAATCCAGATGCAGCAATTAAAAAATCCGGCTTGCTCGGTATAATAAGGCATCCGATGTACCTGGCTTTAATTATTTTTTTGTGGAGCACCATATTTACGCTGATTGATTTTTATATAAATATGCTTCTGATTGTTTATGTTATTATAGGAACAAAACTGGAAGAAAAGAAACTTGTCCGTGAATTCGGGGATGCCTATGTGAAATACCAGCATGAAGTTCCGATGCTAATCCCATTTACAAAACCAAAAACAATTTGAGTTCATTAAAAAGATCATCTTTATTTAAATGAACTATTATCAATAAATGATAGAGAAATATCGAAATGAGTAAAGCTGCTAAAAGTGTTTTCGTATTTGGTATTTATCTTGTTCTTACCGGTCTTGGATTTCTCCTTGTGCCAAATACGATGTTCGGTTTATTTGGAATCCCGGCTACAACCGAACCCTGGATTCGGGTTGTTGCTGTGCTGATGCTGATTTTGGGATATTACTATATACAATCAGCTCGCAGTGAATTGACTGCACTTTTTCGTTTCTCAGTTCACGCCCGATTCCCGGTTATTTTATTTTTTGCTGCTTTTGTTCTGCTTGGCCTTGCTCCCCCTGCACTTATAATGTTTGGAGTTGTCGACTTGTTAGGGGCAATCTGGACTGCAGCAGCATTGAGATCAGCATAATGATATGCTGATATTTGCGAAATGAAAGATTCTCAATAAAACATGATTTCGCTGTTCAGTCTTAAAAGAAGGTATGAAAAATGCGGAATGTCAAATGCCGATAACCCGATAAGAAATGTATTTAAAAATTAAAATTCATTACAGACTACTCCCCGAAAGGTCTAAAAAATGAAAACATTAATGATTATTTCATTTGTCTTATTCCTAATAATAGGCTGTGAGGAGAAAAGGATAAACACAGATCAATTGAAAGAATCACAAGCCATAAATGAGTCGATCATCGAATATGATAATCATATAGGCGAGTTATGCAATTACGGGGAGAATATGGAAAAACTCACTGAAGCACAAAAGGTATTTTATCTTAATCAAAACTTTGAAAGAGAAATGAATAACGGCGGATTTCATCAGTATTTTTATAATTCAAGCGGAAATTATGCTCATGAAACTTTTGATGCATTAAAAAAAATAAGCGCAGATAAAACCGCTTCAATTCTGCAGAGCAGTATTGATAAATTTCCGAATAAAATTGTTCCTAAAGAGAGAGATAAGCGGATTACTTTATTATCACAAATTGAAAAAGGTGGAGAGAATATCTGGCAAGAAAATGATGAAGCATTTTTCAAGTATGAAGATGATCTGAATGCTCTCAACCTTAAATTTATCGAGAAGAACAAAAAAGATTTTGAATTCTAACCACGTTCTTTATGAAAAAAATTTATATTTGTAAATCATGTGCAGTTTAATAGATTTTTAAAGAAATATATTTTAATGAACAAATCAGGGCATTTTTTTCTATTATTCTTCTCGACCATAGCATTCAGTAGTCTAATCCCATTCAATTTAATTTTTGGCCAAAGTGCCATGATAAATGTTTCCGGAAGGAATACAGCTCTTCTTAACGGAGAATGGCAGGTAATTATTGATCCCACAGGAATTGGGGATTGGAGAGAGGTTTGGAAAGAAAAAAAAACTGAGAGAAAAACAGATTTTGTCGAATATTCTTTCGAAGGCGGTCCGGTTTTGAATGTACCGGGAGATTTCAACACGCAAAAGCCGGAACTTACATTTTATGAAGGTAGCATATGGTATAAGAAAACATTCACCTGTGATCTGAAGAATGGGAACAGACTTTTCATCCATTTTGGCGCTGTAAATTATAAAGCGGATGTTTATTTAAATGGAGAACTGATCGGAAATCATGAAGGAGGATTTACGCCGTTCCAGTTTGAAATTACAAATTTAATACAACCAGGAGAAAACAGGCTTATTGTTAAAGTAAATAATCTGCGGTTGAAAGATGGGCTTCCGGGACTTGGCTACGACTGGTTTAACTACGGCGGCATTACACGCGATGTTCACCTTATTGAAACGGAGTCTTCCTTTATCGAAGATTATTTTATCCGGCTGCAGGAACATTCATTTAATGAAGTATCCGGCTGGATTAAAATTAATGGAGATAAATTATCTCAGAATATTGAAATCAGGATTGAAGATTTAAATATAAATTATAAAACAAGATCGAATGATGATGGCATAGCCGAAGTAAAATTTCCGGCAAAACCGGATTTATGGTCGCCTGAAAATCCCCGTTTATACAAAGTAATAATTCAAAGTGAGACTGATTCCCTCTCTGACGAAATTGGTTTTAGAAGTATTGAATTAAAAGGAACAAAAATTTTATTGAACGGCAAACCTGTCTTTTTAAAAGGCGTCAATATTCATGAAGAAAATCCTTTAAAGGGAGTAAAAGCATTTTCAAAAGAGGATGCTGCCCTGCTGCTAAACTGGGCAAGGGAGCTTGGATGCAATTTTGTCCGTCTGGCCCACTATCCGCATAATGAATATATGATTGAACTCGCTGAAAAAATGGGACTGATGGTTTGGGAAGAGCTGCCCATCTATCAGCATATTGAATTTGCTGAGCCCGGTATGACTGACAAAATGGATTTGATGCTTAGGGAAATGATCCGGAGGGACAGGAACCGCTGCAATGTTGTTATTTGGAGCTTATCCAATGAAACGTATGATTTTACTCCCGGCAGAAATAATGCTCTCATTGAACTGACAAAAAAATGCAGAGGTCTGGATTCAACCAGGTTAATTACTTCAGTTATTAATAATCATGGATACAACAATAATACTTTTAATGTATGGGATACTTTATACAGATATTTCGATATAATCTCACTAAATGAATATTTAGGCTGGTATATCCCGTGGCAAGGTAAACCGGAAGAAGTAAAATGGGAACCGGTCGTTGATAATAAACCTGTGATAATCTCAGAGTTCGGCGGAGAAGCACTTTACGGGAGCAATTATGGTCCAAAAGATGAAGCAGCATATTGGAGCGAGGAATACCAGGAAAAGATATACAAAGATCAGATTGAAATGTTCAGTACGGTTCCTAATTTATCCGGGGTATGTCCGTGGCTGCTGGTTGACTACCGTTCTTTTGGAAGAATGCATCCTGTATATCAGAAAGGATGGAACCGTAAAGGTCTGCTTTCAGACAAAGGAGAGAAAAAGAAAGCTTGGTTTGTCATGAAAAATTATTACAACAAAAAATAAAAAGGCCTTGATCGTTTTAGAATCAAGGCTTAAATATTATATAATTTTGAATCTATTTCATAAATGTCATTTTTCCGGAGACTTGCCTGTCTGCCACTCTCAATGAAAAGATGTATATTCCGCTAGTAACCTGGTTTCCAAATTCGTTTGTTCCGTCCCAACGGGTAAGATAATTACCCGAAGGCAGCACTTCATTAATTAATTTTTTTACCACCTCACCCTGGATATTATAAACTATTAGCTCAGTTTGTGAATTAGTAAGATCAAAAGGAATTGTAAAGCTGATTATGGTTGAAGGATTGAACGGATTCGGATAATTCCTGGCAATTAATTGTGTTTCCGGAATGATTTTCGTTTTATTATCGTCGACCGAAGTGATAAGCTTAAGCCCCTCGCCTCTTGAATTTCCATTTACATCGGCCAAATAAATATTTACCCATGAAGGCCTTAACGCTGAATTAAGGTATTGATCCCTCCATTCTTCATCCGTCAATCTTAAAAAATTCTCGGTCCGGTATTCATAAAAGCTGAATAGAGGTCCAGCAAAAGCTTTCATGGAGCCTTCATGTTCTGCAATAAATACACCCAGATGAATGGGTCCGGTGCCGACATGAGTAATGGCACCAATCGGATTGCCAACGCAGTCGGTGGGAGTCGTATGAATATCCGCAACCAATGCATTCATATCCATAAAACTGTCTCCCCAGAAACCTTTATAAAAAAGCTTCGGATACCAGCCGTCAAAACTTACTGCACACCCATCCCCTACTTCATAGATTATCTTCTTTAAAAAAGCTTTCTCGGCTTCATTCAGCTGAATTAAACCGAGCTCCTTATTTGCGATTGAAGAAAGTGTATCGCTTATTGAATAAAGGTATTGATAATGATCTATAATCCCGGATTTTAAATATTCCTCTGCAAAACTTAACGATTCAAAAAATTGTTGAGCAGCCTGCGCCAGCACTTTTAGGTTTTCAAAAAATTCAGGAAAAGGTTCTACATATGCATGGGGATATGAGCATGTAGTTCCGCCGGTGTAGGACTGCTTAGCATACAGCAGGTTATCGTGCCTCAGCTGTGCCCATGAGGTTAATTGTGTATTCAGCTTCTCCTGCCAGAATGCCGCTGTCTGCATAAACGAAGGGAGAGATTCTCTTTCTTCAGGCGGGTTTAATTTTCTGATGGTGTTTAGCCACATATTGTATATTGAACTATTCCAAAAATCGGTTCCGTACGAATCGATTAAATATCTTAAAGCCGCAAGATTGCTTGAATAGTTGTAAGTATCTAACTCAGGCTGCAGTAACTGAGCTGCAGCATCATTTCCCATAGCAAATATCGGATCGAGAGTAGATGGAAATAGTCTGCAGATTTTTTCCCCGTTATATTTAATTCTATCATAAACCACGGTTCCGGTTACATATGAATCAATAATAAATCGCTGTCCGAACAAAAGAAAAGCAGAAGCCGGAACAATACTGTCCGGTGAAAATGGATCGCTGATTAAGATTTGAGAAAGTATTAATTGATAGGCAAATGATTGATTCTTTAGTGTATCCTGAAACTCGATCAATTTTAAACTATCGAGTAAATCGCTTGCTTGCGATAAACTTACTGCCTGCTTCAAATATTCCAGGTTCGGCAGAGTTACGTTATCTGATTCTCCTATAAAAAATCTTAGGATGGTTTCAATCTCGTCATAGTAGGATCGTGCATTGGCCAGATCAAAAAGTTCACTGATCAGCATTGCATCGATGGCTTGTCTTTTTACATCTTTGAAAGCTGCAGGATAAACTGTACCTGACGGTGAATGGAGATAAATCTCAATTCTTCCCAGCCACATCATCGCTCTAAAGTATTGAGCTAACTCCGGATAAGATTGATCAGTATAATGTCCCCGCGGCTTGAACTGGCTCCAATCCATAATTACAGGTTTATCCGAAAAAAGAGCATACTGAATAAATCCTTGTTCAGCCTCTATCATTTGTAAGATAGTGTCTATTCTTACACTATTTTCCGGGTAGTACGGAGGAATCTCCTCTCCTAAAAGTATTCTAGGCACAGTTAAATAAACATCAACATCTTCCAGCATTGTTTTCATATCAGGATTTGACGAATAAGCTGACTGCAGTGAAGGAAGCTGTGAATGCAGCTGCTGCAATAAACTCTTAACTTTTTCAATTAAAATTCCCAGTTCAACATCTTTCAGAATTTTATCATACGACATGTGGAGAGCATGCAGAATTGCATCTGTCGAAATAAAAACCGGAAGATCTTTATGATATACATCCAGGAAGGCATCTCCGAAAGAATTTTTTGCAAGCCTCTCGCTTACCATAAACCCGTTTTTCTCTATAAGTGACTTTTCATAATCGGTTAAAGCATATTTTGCCGAGACTGAATCAAAGTATTGAGCACTCCCGGTATAGAGTTTTATATCCCCTGAAAAAGCTCCTGCCGGGTGCATTTCAAGAAGTTGTTTTGTTGTTAAATCTTTATGAGTGTTTAAAAAATTGCTGTACTCATTTATGTTAAAATTCCCGGATTGAGCATGTATTCCGGTAAATAAGAAGACTGGAAGGATTAAGAGTGAAAGCAGGTTTTTTAACATAGACTCCTCCTATTACTTAATTAAACGTATTTAGAATAAATTGAATTGTCAATAAAAATTTGAGCTAAAAGTTCTTATTTTTTATTTAACCTAAAATGACTTTACCAATTATAAATTTTGCAGTGTATATAGTCGGTTCAATGGGCTGCAACAGCCTGGGAGACAGAGATATTAATTCAATATGATATTCATTAATTGTCATACCGCGCGGCTGCTGGCTTGTATGAAATTCATAATAACCGTTAAGAACTTTTATAACCGCAACTGCATCCCCGGGATGAACACAGACAGCTCTTTCAGGACATCTGCTATCAACAGGAACCGAGTCAAACTCAAAAACAAGTTCTCCATCATCTATAGAAATTGATTCGCCGATCTGCAGTTCAAATTGTTCGCCGGATTGTGAGTGTTTATATCCTGTGGGTGAATCTTCATTGCAACCTATCAGCAGAAAAACAATTGAAAGTGTTAAAACGAATTTCATATTTTCTTTATTTCCTATAATGTTATATGGAAAAAATGTTCTATGGATTCTTTCTTACTTCAATACTACTCCCCACTCTGCGGCCACGAATCCTTCTCTTTTTGCTTTCTGAATTAATGGTTCCGATAAAATTGTCTCTTTATTCTGTGAACCTTTAATCAAATAAAAGAAACGGATGAGATTATCAGGTCTAGGCGAAATATTTAATCGGATCAATTTTTCGATATCACTTGAGTACTGAGGGTAAATAACGTAAAAAGGATAAT
The DNA here is from genome assembly GCA_036824595.1 of Ignavibacteriaceae bacterium. Classification (GTDB taxonomy): domain Bacteria; phylum Bacteroidota; class Ignavibacteria; order Ignavibacteriales; family Ignavibacteriaceae; genus DATKLQ01. The sequence continues at coordinate 1,515 of DAISZW010000145.1, read as the reverse complement.
CGAGAAGTCTTGGAATCCAATATTCTGTGAAATCCCTTATTTCATTTTCCGAAAAACCTGATTCCGTAAGGTTCTGCTCAAAAAATTTCAATAAAGAATCTCTCTCAACAATCCATCCGTAATTGTATTGATATAAGTCGGGAGTCCGGCATTCGTAAAAAAGATAATCATATTGATTGTTAATTTTACCGCTTGGATCTGCTTCAACCTGCCATTGGCCGGAATATTCAGGTATGGATTCGATTATAGACCCGCCAGAAGGAAATTCTAGTTTAACTGATACGCTGCATTTTGTTTTCGGATAAAGATAAAGATTTGGTTTTCGTACTACCGGACCTTGAGTTGTATCAATTATTTCGTTTTCAGTTGCGGATTCAGTTGGGGATGATTCATCGCTGCAGCCTGAAGAAAAAATCAAGATTACAGCAGGTAAAATGAGGAGAGGAAATAGTATTTTACTTTTCATCTGGATAGCTTATTAGTCGTGCTATAAAGCTGATTATCCAAATACATGCCCATTTTTATAGAATCATTTATCAGCTATTTGTCCATAATAAAGTGATTCGTTCAAAGAAATTATCAATTTTTTGATGCGTTATTTAATTTTTGAAGGAAGAGAAGAAGAAGAGAAAGATTATGAGAAAGTCGCCGAAGGTCGTCAGACTCCGTAGAGTTCGTAGAATCCGTTAGATTCTACGGAATCTAACGATCTGTCGGACTCTACGAGCGAACCTCGCCAAAGGCGGGAGAAAGATTAAGAGATTAAATTAAGAGTAAAATTAAGAATTATTAGTGACCCCAACGGGATTCGAACCCATATTACCGCCGTGAAAGGGCGATGTCCTAACCATTAGACGATGGGGCCATAACCGGAAATTACAAATAACAAATTCCAAATAACAATTAAATTACGAAATAGAATTTGCTGTTTGAAATTTGATATTTAATCTCGGGTGAGCGATGGGAGTTGAACCCACGACCCTCAGGGCCACAACCTGATGCTCTAACCAACTGAGCTACGCTCACCATAAAAAAATTTCAAATAACCAAATCCCAAACTCCAAATAAATAACAATATACAAATTCAAATTGGAATTTGTTTTTTGGTATTTGGAATTTACCCGTGTACGCCCGAGTGGAATCGAACCACTAACCCTCAGCTTAGAAGGCTGATGCTCTATCCGATTGAGCTACGGGCGCATGAATAAACGAACTCTCTATCGAGCCAACCTCACCGGGGTGCAACGAAGGTGGGTTGGGCTGCGGGCGCTAGTTTAATTGACAATGAACAGTTTACAATTTACAATTGTTCCGGGAAAAAATTTCAAATGACAAATTCCAAATAACAAATAATTTTTAAAGTCCAATATTCAATACTCAAACTTAGCTTTCAAGAAATTCCAATAAACAAATTCCAAAATTTTGAATTTGTTTTTTGTTATTTGGAATTTCCACGTGTGTGTCGGGGCGGCAGGATTCGAACCTGCGACCTCCTGCTCCCAAAGCAGGCGCGAT
>DAISZW010000305.1:0-2410 GCA_036824595.1 Ignavibacteriaceae bacterium | reverse complement strand
CCTTGAAGGTTAGCATTACGTTGATATTGAAGGTTCCTATTAAGGGGAGATTAAGAAATTCATTACCCCTTTATCTTTTTTGACCTTCAAAGGGTTTCATACTCCGTAACATACCCCTAACCATAAAGGTTTCCGGTCAAATTTCATCCCGCAGAGATTTTCTTATAATTTCTGCTTTAGAATGAACGTGAAGTTTTTTATAAATATTTTTTATATGAGATCTGACTGTTTCGAAGGAAATAAATAATCTTTCACCGATCTGCTTATAGCTTAACCCGTCAACCAGTCCGATAACAACTTCTTTTTCCTTATCTGAAAGGATAGACTCTCTCACTTCTTTCTTAGGTTTAAAGTAATCAATTACTTTTCTTGCAATTTGAGGAGACATCGGTGCTCCCCCGTTTTTAAGCTCAATGATTGAGTTCTTAAGATCATCAAAAGGTGCATTCTTCAGCAGGTATCCGGATGCACCGGCGCATAAAGCCTCAAATATTTTCTGCTGATCCGTGTAGACAGTCAGCATTAAAATCTCAATATCAGGATACTTCTCTCTTACGAGCTTCATCGCTTCAATGCCCGACATTCCCGGCAAGCCTATGTCCATTAAAATTATATCCGGTTCTCCGGATGTTTTTAAATGCCAGAGTAAATTCTCAGCCGAATCAACGGAAAGGGTGCATTTAAATTCTTTCTGTGAATCAAAGTAATTTCTTAAATGCTCCCGAAGTTCATTATCGTCTTCCACGAGTGCAATTTTAATCAATTGAAGCTCCCGATAAATTTGAAAGGCCCAAAATATATTTTAAAAAAGAATTATACATAATCATTTTAAATTGATCGGGTTTTAATCCTGACTTCTAAACCGGAGTCATCAATGAACTCGGCAGCTCCGCCGATTCTTTTCGTCCGCATAGAAATATTTTTCAGTCCGTGGCCTTTCTTCTCTTTTGATTGCAAACCTTTCCCGTTATCTTTTATCATCATCATGAAAGAATCTTTTTTGTTTATAAGCTTAGTTTCTACCAGATCCGCGCCGCTGTGCTTGGCTGAATTATTAACTGCCTCCTTAAATATTAAGTAAATATTCTGCTTCATATCTATGTTCATTTTCTTGGCAGGGTTTAAGCCTTCATGCGAAAACCTGAAGAGGATGTTCTTCGGAGATAATACCTGGTATGCAAAATCCTGCATCCTTGAAATCAAATCATCTACAGTGTCGTTTCTTGAATCAATCGACCAGACAATATCGCTCATTGTTTGAATAACTTCCCGGCTTAATACCCCTATTTTATCCGCGGCTTCTTTAATTTTTCCCTTATCTTCATTGTGCTTGATAATTTCAGAGTTTACAGAGATGTGAGTAAGCGTTGCACCGATATCATCATGCAGATCGCTTGCAATCCGCAGCCTCATCCTTTCCATTTCAATTAATTTGCGGATGCGCATATTATAAAAAAACCAGACCAAAGAAATAACTGCAAGGATTAAAATTAGTCTGAACCACCATGTCTTCCAGAAAGGAGGAGAAATTATGAAAGAAAAAAGCTTCGGTTTACTCCATACATCCCACTCATTCATTGCTGTTAATTCAAATGTATATTTTCCGTCGTCAAGGTTTGTATATTGAACATACCTCAGATTTGTTTCCAGCCAATTCTCATCAATACCTGAAAGCTTGTACCTGTAAACGACCTTATTTGTAGCCGGGAGATTAAGCCCGATGAAATCGAATTTTATATAGTTTTCATTGTACTTTAATTCAAGCTGTGGGAGTCCAGTAAATCGAATATCATTCTCAAATATTCTTACTCTGGAAATATGGACTACAGGCGGAATTAAATTAGGCAAATCCGCTTGCGGGTCATATCTTGTTGCGCCTTTTGCGGTACCGAACCATAAACCGCCTGCCTCATCTTTATATACCGCACTCTGGTTGCATTCATCGCTTGCCAGGCCGTCGGTATTTCTTATTGTTCTTATACTAATATTATTGTTGCTGAAATCAAGAATGTTTATGCCGCGGTTGGTTGAGAGATAAATATTTCCACGGTCATCTTCCAGGATGCCGAGAATAGTATTATCCGACAGCCCGTTCCTGGTTGTTATTGTTTCAATCTTTCCATTGTTTAAAATATTTAATCCGCCGTCAGTGCCTAAATAAATTTTCCCCTGCTTATCGCCGTAAACAGCATTCACAAAATTGTTCGACAAACCGTTTTTATTGTCCAGTAGTTTAATCCCGTTATTTCCTGCAATGTTTACTCCTTCCCAGGTTCCAAAGTAGCAAGTGCTGTCTTTACCCTGATAAATCGCATTTATAAAATTACTGCTCAGTCCTGTTGATTCGTTAAGAGTCTTGATTACTTTCCCATCTTTGCAGAAATAAACACCTTCATTGTAAGTACCGATT
>DAISZW010000304.1:0-2417 GCA_036824595.1 Ignavibacteriaceae bacterium | reverse complement strand
TAAGCTAAATCCTTGTTCTGCTTTAATACGACGATGCATAAGTTCTTTTTATAAATTTTGCTAATCAATGGACCCATCAATAAAACCTGGATGAGTCTGCCCGTTGAACCGCCAACCGTTGTATAAATTCCATTTGGAGCCAATGCACGTTTGTAATCGAAAACAGAGCGGTTAGTCTTCACATCTAAAATCAGATCATAACTTTTACCGTTTTTGGTGAAATCCTCTTTTGAATAATCAATGACATGATCAAAGCCCAGGGAACGCATCATTTCAAGTTTTCCGGAATTATCAACGCCGGTAACCTCAGCGCCGTACAATTTTGCAATCTGCACTCCGAATGTACCAACACCGCCTCCGGCGCCATTTATCAAAATTTTTCTCCTCCCTTTTGATTCCGAATGAATTTCTCCCCTGTCAATCAAGCCCTGCACGGCGAGCATCGCTGCCTGCGGTATTGCAGCCGCTTCTTCGAATGACATTTCCGCAGGTTTTAGGATTAAGGCATTTTCACGTGCACAAACATATTCGGCGAATCCTCCCCATTCTCCGCTGAGATCCCCGTAAACTTCATCCCCCGGCCGAAACTGCTTTACATTTTTCCCAACTTCTTCAACTCGTCCGGCAATATCAGAGCCAAGGATCCTTTTCCTTGGTTTCACAAGACCGTTTATCAGACGGTTTACGAATGGAATCCCCTGGAGCAGCTGCCAATCCCAATCATTAATTGATACCGCATAAACTTTTAACAATACTTCATTCTCATTTGGAACAGGTTTTGCAACTTCTTTTAGTTCAAGAACTTCCGGTTGACCGTATCTAGTGTACACTATTGCTTTCATTTGGGTTTCTTCACAGTGCAGTTTTATTTTAACAACTTAGAAAATAAAGAAAAGAATCTTAAGAATTTGCGGATGTAATGGAAATCTTAAGGATGTTCAAAGGACACCTTCAGAGGAATGCTGGATTAATGTAGTAATTACAACTATCTTATGACTTAAATATGAATCCTTAAAAAGACTTATTTGCCTGAAAAAATCCCTTTAATCTCTCTCAACTAATTTCCAAAGCCGGCTGCCTATAATATAATAGGGCGGATAAGCACCGCCAACTCCGTCAATTGTGTTTTCAGAAACAGTTGCAGTAGTCTGAAAGCCTGAGGAAATGCTCCCGTTAAGTACACATATAGTTTCGCTATGATAATAATTATTACCGAATGCCCAATTCTCACCAGCTATCCCGGTGATCCAGGAATCAGCTATAAATGGATTCATTGAAGTCGGATTCGATGCATCGGATAGGTTAAGAACCTTGTAATCCAGACTAATGTTATCGCTGCCGTAACCATATCTTGGAGTAAGTATCACCAGTTCATTATGAATGAATCCACTTTGATATTCCCATTCCAGACCGTTGTAGAGGACTCTGGGCAAACGGGGATTTGACAAATCAAAAATGGTAGGCAAACTTTCGCTGTTGCCGATTACAATTACGGCATCATTGATCATTGTCATTTTGCGGACAAAATAATTTTGTATACTCGAAATTTGCTCGTATTCACCTGAAGGATGATAAACTATTACTCTTAATGGTCCCGGGTGCCATTGATCGGCTAGCACGAGAATAGAATCTTTTACCACAAATGGACCGAGATAGCCGGTAACCGGCAGTCGGAATAAGAAGGCCGGAGATGAAGGAATGCCGATCATGAAAATGAATACTCCGGAATTATGAGTTGTAAACCAGAGTGTATCGCCAATCAGCTGAATTTCCCTGATTGCCGTTGCCGAGTCATGCAGGTGAATATTAAATGTTTCGGAAACCGACTGATCGTTATATGAATATAAATGATAAGTTCCGCCGTAATCTAATGTAATGAGCTGATCCTGGAAAAACCTGACGGCTTTGCCTGAAACGCTTCCGATCAAGCTGAACCTCTTAGATGTTTCGGTCAAAGTGTAGCGGTTGGGATTAATACTTGATACAATTCTAGGAAGAAAGTTAGTCTTATAAATAGTTGCTCTCTCGCCTCGGACCGATCCGGGTATAACAGCAATCCCATGTTCATCAGTCTGCACTTTATAAAAATCCCAATCGATCCCGCCTTCAATAGTAGCACCCTCCACCGGTATGCCTTCCTGAGAAAGGATGGTTATTTGAAAAGGTTCTCCTGAATCGATTAGGCCATCCTCGCCGCAACCTGTCACTATGAGAATTGCAGTTATAAAGCAAAATGATTTTACAATTATTAAAGTTCCGGAACGGACTTGATTTGAACCTTCTTTTTTCATTCCCACACCCCTTCTGCTTTTTGATAACAATCAACTTAGAAAATTATAAAGAGAATCTCAAGCATTGTAGGCTAAACTACATGTAAGGTGTAATGAAGTCTTGTGTATTGGAGTACCGGCGACTTT
>DAISZW010000144.1:0-8803 GCA_036824595.1 Ignavibacteriaceae bacterium | reverse complement strand
GAAGGGAAAAAATACCAGGATCTTCAGCCGGTCCGGGAAGATATTCAGCCGCATAAAGCACCGGGAAGCCCTGGGGACGGACTGGACGGATGGTCTTATATGATGCGGACGCCCGGAAAAGATTTTGCTTTGCTTTTTTTTGAAAACAAATCTGTGCTGCCGCAGTTAACTAATTTTAAACCTAAATCCTCTTATTCATTTCAGTGGTATGATACCATAAACGGTACATGGAAAGATAAAACAATAATCAGTTCAGATGAAGCAGGAAAACTTGTTCTGCCGGAATTCCCGGAAGAGAATGATCCTTCTTCAAGAGACTGGGCTGCTAAAATTACTCTGAATAAATAAATTCATTTTAAATTAAATGATTAAGAATATTTTTTTAAACACTCTGATATATCTTTCAGCTTTTGCGTCATTATGCTTTTCGCAGAATGAACCTAAAGATTCCATTAGGATTGAAAAACATCCTCTCCGCCCGATGCAAAAGATAATCCTTGATCTCGAACAATTTGATCTCTACCGGGACCTAAATTCTGTTAATCATGATCTGCCGGTAAATTCCGATCCGAATACAGTCTGGTTATGGACTTCATATGCTGTTTCAAAATCGGAATTCCATAATGAGCAGTATGGAGAAACTCCCGGTAATATATCCCGCTTCCTTTACATTGAATACCTTGAGGAATCTGAATTTAACCCGGTAAAGTATGCCCTGGGAGCTGTCCAGGTGGGAGCTGTCGGGTACCTGGCATACCTTCATATTAAAAAGTATGGATTCTTAAAATAGATTTTTCAACAATACCTAAAAGGGAAAAATGAAACAGTGGTACGAAGAGCTCTTTAAGAATTATGCACTGAAATATGATAAAGAAAGCTTTACGGAAGGAACAACCGGCGAATGCGATTTTATTGAAAAGGAAATAGATTATAACAGGAATCTTAAGATACTTGATATCGGCTGCGGAACAGGTAGGCATTCAATCGAGCTGACAAAAAGAGGTTATAATGTTTTGGGAGTTGATCTATCCGATTCACAATTGAAGCGGGCAAAAGAAAAAGCTATTGGGTTAGGCCTGAAGATAAATTTTCAGAAACATGATGCAAGAAACCTTCCCTTCCGCAATAAATTTGATCTGGCAATAATGCTCTGTGAGGGAGGCTTTCCGCTGATGGAGACCGATGAGATGAATTTTGAGATTTTAAAGAGCGTGGCCAAATCTCTGAAGCCGAAAGGAAAATTTATACTCACAACATTGAACGGGCTCTTCCCTTTATTTCATTCGGTTAAAGAATTCCTTAATTCCAATAATAATGAAGGGAATGCAACTTACGGCAATAACACTTTTAATCTGATGGAATTCCGTGATTATAATATTACAACTTTTGAAGATGATTCCGGGAATAAAAAAGAATTGAAGTGCAATGAAAGATACTATGTGCCTTCCGAAATTACATGGCTGCTTAAATCTTTAAATTTTAAAAGAATTGATATTTTCGGCGCAAAGCTCGGCGCATTCAGCCGGAATGATACACTGACCACTGAAGATTTTGAAATGCTGGTTATCGCGGAATTTTAATTTGTTGTAAAATGAGCGCTTAAGCCGGGGACAAAAATTTTCAATTGATAATTTTTTATAGATATTTTAGTTTCGCTTCAATAAATCTTAAAGAAAGGGGAAATCATGAAATTTAAATATCTCCTGCTCCTTGTTTATATTTTTGCTTGTAAACAGTTGATAGGTCAAAGCGAAGCTGCTCTTCCTTTTCTAAATTATCAGCAGTCCTCAATGCTCAGCGGGGCAGGACAAATAGGCGTATCCATCCCCTCTGATTTAGCTTCGGGATTTTATTACAATCCGGCTATTCTGGGTTACAGCTCTCTTACAAACCACGTCTCACTTTTTTATTCATCCGGAGATTTTAAAAATCCTTATTTCACCGGAATATCCGCCAATTCATTCGGAGTAAATGCCGGTTATAATTTAAAAAAGAGTGAAAATGATTTGCCGCTATCACTTGGATTTGGATACATGCATCATAAATTTAATTATAATATTTTCGAAAATTCAGATATTGAAAACTATGATAAATTCGATGGGCTGAGTTTCGGGGCGGGCTTTAACTACTCACTTCTCTTTAATATAGGATTCTCCACAAAATTTTACAGCTCGGTGTTGGCTGATTATCCTATTGAAGGAGATAAAATGAACAATGCAACAGCTTCCGGAGTTGCTTTCGATTTCGGAACTCAGATTACAGCTCCCCTATCAAAATTGTTTATGAAGGAAATGAATTACCTGTTAACCGAAAAAACTTTTATCAAACCTCTTTTTAATTTCTCTCTGGGATATTCTGTTTCAAATATCGGCAATAAACTATATTATATTGATAAGGCACAGGCCGATCCTTTACCCAGAACTGCTCGATTAGGCTACACTCTTGATTTAGGAGCTGCATTAACTTTTAAGGGAGTCGATATAAATCTTGTTAACTACTCCTTTACTGCTGAAGCCGAGGATTTTTTGATTCAAACCAATCTTATTGTTGATCACTATCTTGATACTTCTTATTCAAAAGAATACCAGGGCCTTTTGGGAGACATTAAAATCGGGAAAAACTTAATCAATCTTGAAGGAGATAATAAAGTAATAGTCCACAAGGGCCATATCTTTAAATTGCTTGAAACAGTTTACATTACCACAGGAAGGATGAATGGTTATTATTCCTTTACAATTGAAACCAAAGGAATAGGATTTTCATCAGAAGGGCTCTTCAAATTTTTAAGCGCTTCAGTGGATGATGATGCGATTAAATATATTGCAGATCACCTGAGCCTGGAGTACTTCAGCAGCAGTATAACTCAGGGTTTTCTAAAAAGAGAGTATCAGGAAATTTCATTAAAGATGAATCAGGTGATTTTTTAGAATTCGAAGAATTAATATTTCTTTTATCTTGTTAATTGAGACTAATATTTGTTTCTCTAAAAAACATTTCCAATTTTTGCTTTCCTTAAATCAGGCTTTATTTCCGTGTAACTCAGTGGATCTCCGTGTTCCTCTGTGTAACTAAACTTTAAAAAGTTACACAGAGTTCCACGGACCTGCCTGCTCGCCTCGCGGCGAAGCCGAGGGCTCGCCTCGTGTCCGATAAGTCGGAGCGGACCGGCAAGGCAGGGAAGTTACTGAGACGCTGAGTAAATAAATCCGGAATTATAGATAAATAGGATAAAATTGTTTTCTTCCGAAAAACCTGAAAATATAAGCAGAAAACTTTTTCTGATCGGCGTACCGATAATTGTCCAGTACCTCATGCAGTATGTTCAGCTTCAGGTGGATATCGCGCTGCTTGGTCACTATAATCCTTTAATGCTCTCCGCAGTTGGCAATGTGGTATTCCCTTACTTTATTCATATTTCTTTTATAATGACCATAAGTATGGGAGCAACAATTATTATTGCTCATTCACTTGGTGCAGGCGATATTCAGAGAGCAGCACGGTATTCCGAAGTTTCATTTTTCTATAATACGGTAATTTCAATTATTTTCTTTCTCTACCTGTATAATTTCTCACCGGATATTCTAAGGCTGCTCGGAACTCCTGCCGAAGTTCATTCTTATGCATCCGATTATATGAGTATTCTTTCTTACTCCTTTTTATTAATAGGCATAGAATACTCCATCACTGCTACGCTCCAGGGAATGGGAATTACCAGATATATAATGTATGCCGGAATAATCCGGACAACTATCAACGTGGTTATTGCATGGACATTGATCTATGGTTATTTCGGATTCCCTGAAATGGGAGTTAAAGGTGCAGCAGTTGCAACAACTATTTCAAATTACTCTGCTGTTATTTATTTCGTCCTTGTTTTATTGTTAAGTAAAAAGCTAACCTTTAGAACATCCCTGAAGGGAATATTTAAACCTGAATGGAAAATTCAAAAAGAGAATATTGTGGTAGGACTCCCCTCCGGTTTGGAATCTATGCTCTGGTCATTCGGGCAGATTGCAATTATAAGCATTGTAAATCATCTCGATGCATATTCTTCAGGTCTGTACATTTTAGTCAGCAGAATCCAGGCATTTACATTTTTCATTTACATCGGCATAGCCCGTGCAACAATGATTCTTGTCGGGCAGAAAATGGGAGCAGGCAAACCGGAGGAAGCAATTCATATCGGGATGGTCAGCTTAAGGTATGGATTTTTTCTCTGCATCGTAATTTCACTTTTGTTCATAATTTTTCCGAGTAATATTCTTTCAATCTTCACATCCGAGGAAAGTTTAATTAACCGGGTAGTACACCTGATGTACATCATAGCCGTAACAATTTTCCCGGTTTCGGTTAATGTAATAAGCGGCAATGCAATAAGAGGGATGAAGGATACTAAGTGGATGCTTTATACCCAGATCTTCGGAACCATATTCACGGTAATAACATGCTATTTAATGATTTTCGTCTTTCATTTAAACCTGCTCGGGGTTTTCCTTACAATTCTTTTTGATGAAACATTCAGGGCCTGTCTGAATTTTTTAAGATTTTATAAAGGAAAAGAATTTTTCTTCAAATTTGTAAAATTCAAAAAAGCCGCCGGCTCCGGTTAGTCACAATTCTTTCCTTTCAATATATTCTTTAATTCTGTTTATTATTCCTGATTTTTTTAAGACTAAGGAATTAAAAAATAAGAAAATTTAATTTAAACCCGGCTCGGACTTCATAATCTCACACCTTAAATTTCCATAAAAACTAAAGATTCCTTGAAAAGGAACGATAATAAAACTAATAAATAAAGTTTTTATTGAACACTAACTGGTAAATCAGCTGTTGGCATATGTATCTCTTTATGAAATAAATAATTGAACCAGGAAAAATCCTAAGCAGGATTACGTAAAAAAGCAAATTAGTGTCTGTAGCGCTGTTAAAGAAATATTATTAAATAGAGGACAAATTCAAATATGGATGGTAGTCTTATAAATAAAGAAGATTCATCAAAGGAAATAGCTGAATTGCGTCAGCGGGTAAAAGATTTAGAAACATTGTGTGAAGATCTGATGAGAAAAAACCTGTTAATTCAACCGCAGCAGACCCAATTCCGGCATCTGTATGAGAAGATGGAATTTGGTGTGGTTTTATTAGATGCACAGGAACATGTTATCCATATTAATAAGAAATTTGAGAAAATTTTTCAATACACTGAGAATGAAATTAAAGGGCTGTCTATAAATGATTTAATTGTTCCCTCGCATCTTGCAGAAGAAGGAAATAATTTTTCTAAAAAGGTCGCTAATAGTGAAGTCGTAATCCAAGAAACATTAAGAAAAAGAAAAGATGGTGCACTTATTAATGTCCGGCTCCACGGAGTACCTACAATAATAGACGGAAAGCAGAACGGAATATATGCAATTTATGAAGACATTACTGATTATAAAAAGTCTGAAGTTTCGCTGCAGCAGAGCAAAACCCTATTATCAAATGCTTTAAATGCAGCAAAGATGGGGCATTGGGAATATGACATTGCCGGTGATTTATTTACATTCAACGATTATTTCTATTCTGCCCTTCGAACATCTGCTGAAAAAGAAGGCAGCTATGTGATGTCTTCTTCTCAATGTGCAAAACGGTTCTTGCCATATGAAGCGCAGCATATAATAAAGGAAGAAATTCAAAAAGCAATCGAAACCTCCGACCCGGGTTACTACAGACAGATTGAACTCCCGGTTATTTATGCTGATGGGGAGCAAGGTTATCTAAGAACTAATTTTAACATCGCTAAAGATGAAAAGGGAAAGACAGTCAAGATTTTAGGCGTTAACCGTGATATAACCGAACAAAAGCATATTGAAGAAAAGCTGCAGGAAGAGAGGATTCTTTTAAAAACCCTTATTAATAATCTTCCGGACGGCATTTATATAAAGGACTTGGAAACCAGGAAACTTGTATCAAATCCGGCTGATGTTAAAAACATCGGAAAGAAAACCGAAGAGGAGGTAATTGGGAAAACCGATTTTGATTTTTTCCCGCAAGAAGTTGCCAAAAAATTTTTCGAAGACGATCAGACTGTGCTGAAGACAGGCCAGCCAATATTAAATAGAGAAGAATATCTTTTGCATGAAGATGGGGAAAAGCGATGGCTGCTTACTTCAAAGCTCCCGTTAAAAGACAATTCCGGTAATATTATCGGGCTTATAGGTATTGGTAAAGATATTACTGAACGCAAGCTGATTGAAGAAAAATTGCAGCAAGAGCGAATTCTCCTTAAGACTCTGATAAATAATCATCCCGATGGCATTTATGTAAAGGATTTGGAAACCAGGAAAGTTATATCAAATCCTGCTCATATTGAACTTTCAGGTAAGAAAACTGAAGAAGAGGTGATTGGAACAAACGATTTTGAACTTTTTCCTAAAGAACTTGCAGAAAAATTTTTTGAAGATGATCAATCTGTAATAAAAAGCGGACGGCCGATATTAAACCGGGAGGAATATGTCCTTAATGATAAAGGTGAAAAACGCTGGCTGCTAACCTCAAAGCTGCCGCTAAAAGATCAGTACGGTAATATTATGGGGCTTGTAGGAATCAGCCGGGATATTACTCAATGGAAGGCATCGGAAGATGCACTTAATGAGTCACTGCAAAAATTCCGATCGATTTTTGAAAATGCTTTCGATGGAATCAGTATATTCGAAGAAAACTATGAACCGGGTAAACGGAGATTAATTGAATGTAATGAACGATATGCCGAAATGTCGGGAAGAAGCAGGGAAGAACTATTAAGAATAGGAGATTTAGAAGGAGCCGGCTTAACAATAAATCTAGGTGAAAAAAATGATGCATATATAAATAGCGGCAAAACGTTCAAGGGATTCTTTTACTGGGTACGCCCGGATGGATGCGATAATGTAATTGAATATACTGCAAGACCGGTACAGGTGAACGGAAAAACCTATACTATAGGAATTGATCGTGATATAACTGAGAAAAAACGTGGTGAAGAAGCTCTAATAGAAGCCTATGTTGAACTTGAGAAAAAAAATTCAGACCTTATAAAAGCCAACCAGGTAAAAAGTCAGTTTTTAGCTAATATGAGTCATGAAATCCGTACTCCGCTGAATGCAATAATCGGAATGACCAGTTTACTTCTTGACACTCCTCTTAATAATGAGCAAAAAGATTTTATTGAAACCATTCACGGCAGCGGAGATATTCTTTTAACCCTTATAAATGATATATTAGACTTTTCAAAGATTGAAGCACAAAAAATTGAACTTGAAAAACAGCCTTTCGATCTCCGGAATTGCATTGAAGAAGCTCTTGATATAGTAGCATCGAAGGCGGCAGATAAAGATCTCGAACTTGCATACTATATTGACGAAACATTGCCCCCTAAAGTAATTGGAGATGTTACCCGTTTAAGACAAATAATGGTTAACCTTCTGAGTAATTCCATAAAATTTACTGAGGAAGGAGAAGTAGTAGTTTCACTTACAGGACAGCTTTGTGATCATTATGCATATCAGCTTCATTTTGCTGTAAGAGATACAGGCTTGGGAGTGCCGCCGGAAAAACAGGCAAAATTATTCCAGTCATTCACGCAGATAGATTCCTCAACGACACGAAAGTACGGCGGAACAGGTTTAGGTCTTGCAATAAGCAAGCAGCTTAGCGAACTGATGGGCGGAACAATGTGGCTCGAAAGTACTGGTGTACCGGGAGAAGGCTCTACTTTTCATTTCACTGTCTTATGCGAGATCTTTGTTGAAAATCAAGTCTCCTGCGATAACACAGCTCTTGCGAAGAAAAGGGTATTGATTGTGGATGATAATAAAACCAATAGGGAAATTCTTATTAAGCAGACACAATTGTTTGAAATGATTCCTACCGGAGCTGAATCGGGACGAGAAGCACTCGCTTTATTGGAACAAAATAATGAATTTGATCTCGCCATATTGGATTTTCACATGCCTGAAATGAATGGATTGATGCTTTCAGGTGAAATACACAAAATTGAAACTTGTAAAAAATTACCCCTTATTTTATTGTCGTCGTATGGGTACAGGGATAAAATGACCAAGTTTTCTGCCTTCGCAGCAAATTTAACTAAGCCGATAAAATTATCCCATCTTCACAATGCATTGCTTACAGTAATGAAAAATAACGGCAGTATGGTAAAACAGCTTGAACATGCTGCAGTCATATTCGATTCCGAAATAGGCCGTAAACATCCGCTCCGGATATTGCTTGCTGAAGATAATATAATAAACCAAAAAGTAGGTTTGCGTTTTCTGGACAGAATCGGATACCGCGCAGATGTAGCATTTAATGGGAATGAAGTATTAGATGCTTTAAATCGGCAGCAGTACGATGTAATTCTTATGGATATACAAATGCCTGATAAGGATGGAGTTCAGACTACTTTGGAAATCCGAAAGGAAATACCTGCGGAACGTCAGCCCAGGATTATTGCAATGACTGCAAATGCCATGAAAGAAGATCATGAAAAATATCTCTCGGCAGGTATGGATGACTATATTGTCAAACCCGTTAAATTGGAAGAACTTGTTAAAGTACTATTGGAAACTCAAATATTACAAGGGAAAAAAAGATAATCTCCAATATAGAAACTTGATAGTCTCGCGATCTTCTGCACCTAAGGGGTAATTCATACCTTAATTAAAGAATACGATTCCGTAAATTGAGCTTTAAAAAAACACAATTTTTATGAAATATAAAATACTGGGCTTAATCGGCGGTATCGGACCGGAATCTACAATCGATTATTATAAAATGATAATTAAAA
>DAISZW010000143.1:2324-8812 GCA_036824595.1 Ignavibacteriaceae bacterium | reverse complement strand
ATCTTATTGTAAAAGTCGGCTCCTGCTTGAGCACGAATTAAACCAGTGAAATAAAAAACAATAAGAGCGAACGGAAATGGGTTGCAATTTATTTTGAAGCAAATAAGTATACTCGTAACAGTAAAGTAGTAGTATTTGAAAACACTTGCTAAGGTTCTAATGATGCGCTAATATTATCTTTAAAATAAAAAAAGTCGTTAAAACATAAACGACTTTTTGGATAAATCTATTATTAAATAATTCCCT
Organism: Ignavibacteriaceae bacterium; assembly: GCA_036824595.1. Classification (GTDB taxonomy): domain Bacteria; phylum Bacteroidota; class Ignavibacteria; order Ignavibacteriales; family Ignavibacteriaceae; genus DATKLQ01. The sequence continues at coordinate 8,566 of DAISZW010000143.1, read as the reverse complement.
GGTCAATCATAGCGTCGGCAACCTTTAAAAATCCAGCTATATTTGCGCCGTTAACGTAGTTGCATGGTGTTCCGAACCGTTCCGCAGTTTCTACACACTGCTTATGAATATTTTTCATTAAAGTCATAAGTCTTTTATCTACTTCCTCTTTTGTCCATTGCAGACGCATACTGTTTTGTGTCATCTCATATCCGGATGTTGCAACGCCTCCGGCATTTGCAGCTTTGCCGGGTCCATAAAGAATTTTGCGATCCAAAAATATTTGTACACCTTCCGGTGTAGTAGGCATATTAGCACCTTCGCAAACCAGATAAACGCCGTTGGTAATAAGACTTTGAGCATCTTGGGCATTGATTTCATTTTGAGTCGCACTAGGAAATGCGCACTCTGCTTTGTGGTTCCATAAGGGATTAGAATCCTGGTGATCGACAGGAGTATAGACAGCATTTTTATAAACCGTTGCATATTCCGCAACTCTTCCACGGCGTAAATTTTTTAATTCCTTTATGTAGTTCAGCTTCTTAAAATTTATTCCTTCCTCATCATAAATATACCCGTTTGAATCGGAGAACGTCAGCGGAACCGCTCCAAACTGAAGCAACTTTTCAATAGTAAATTGAGCGACGTTACCGGCTCCTGAAACAAGGCATTTTTTCCCTTCAATGGATTCATTCCTTCGGCTGAGCATTTCACATGCAAAATAGACCGAGCCGTATCCGGTTGCCTCAGGTCTTATTAGTGATCCGCCCCAGTTTAATCCTTTTCCAGTCAGTACTCCTGTAAATTCGTTTTTTAATTTTTTATACATGCCGAACAGATATCCGATCTCTCGTGTACCCACTCCTATATCGCCGGCCGGTACATCGGTATCGGGTCCGATATGCCTGAACAATTCGGCCATAAATGCCTGGCAGAAGTGCATTATTTCGAAGTCGCTTTTTCCCTTTGGATTAAAATCAGATCCACCTTTTCCCCCGCCCATCGGAAGAGTGGTCAAACTGTTTTTAAAAACCTGTTCAAACGCAAGAAATTTTAAGATGCTGAGATTAACAGAAGGATGGAACCGCAGTCCTCCTTTATACGGCCCTAAAGCGCTGTTCATTTCAATCCTGAATCCCCGGTTGATCTGCACTTCTCCCTGGTCATCTACCCAAGGCGCGCGGAACATTATTACTCTTTCCGGTTCAGTTATTCTTTCGAGTATTTTGACGGAGCGGTATTCAATATGTTTATTCATTACGAGTGCGAGTGATTCCGCAACTTCATGCACTGCCTGATAATACTCGGGCTCACAAGGGTTTTTTGCTTTTACCAGAGCCATTAAATCATTTACGAACGCAGACATTTTTCCTCCTGATTAAGGTAACTATAACGATATAACTAAATGGGAAAAAGATTTTTAACTTTATCGGGCCTGGTGGGCACCGATGTTTCACTTCAAATAATTTTGTACATCGAAGATTGTTATTATTTATAAGCTAGGATTGAATCCCCATCATCGAAACGAAATTTTTTAAGGCAGATCGAATGAAAGGAAAAGTTCACTTTATAAGTTTTTAATACCCGGCTATAATTCTTAAATCTCCCAATTTTGATTATAAGAACATTTTAAATATAAAAAATATTGAAAAACTAAACATTACACTTAAAAAAAATTTCAAAAAAAATATTGAAAAGTTTAAAGTTAAACGTTTAAAGGCCTAAAGAAAGTTTGATTCCTAATTCCAAACCGCGTAATTCGGCTAAACCTCTCATTCTTCCAAATAAAGAATAACCCGGGTAGATTCCCCCTCTATTTTGGTCAGGCGTCATAAGATGACCGTGATCGGGACGGAAAGGCATTCGTAAATCTTTTCTTCCCATCATTTTTCGTCTATTTTGCTCTATAAGAAGGGCTTTCATAACGCCATAAATATCAACATCTCCATCCAAATGGTTTTCCTCAATAAAACCGTCATCTCCAAAATTTTTTACGTTTCTCAGATGAATAAAATTTATTCTTCCTGCAAAAGTTTCAGCCATTTCAACAAGATTATTTTTAATGCTGGCGCCGAATGAACCTGTACATAAAGTTATTCCGTTAGATACTGAATCTGCTGCATTAAGAATTTTTCCTATATCACTTTTATTGCTTACAACTCTGGGGAGGCCAAGCAAGGAGCGGGGAGGATCATCAGGGTGTATTCCCATTAATACACCGGATTCCTCAGCAGCAGGAATTATTTCTTTTAGAAAATAGAATAAATTTTCACGGAGTTCGTTTTCTCCAATAGAACTATATTCATCTATTGCCGATCTTAATCCCTCCAATGTGTATGCTTCCCCGGAACCAGGAAATCCCAGAAGTGCGGTTTGCAATAACGTTTCTTTCTGTTGTGAATTCAGTTCTTCATAATATTTTTTTGCATTTTTAATTTGATCAGGAGTGTAATCTTTTTCTGCATTTTGACGCTTTAAAATAAAAAGATCAAATGCGGTAAATACTTTTATTTCAAACTTTGATGTTATGGATCCGTCATTAAACTGAACTGAAAGATCTGTGCGTGACCAATCCAGAACAGGCATAAAATTGTAACAGATTATATCGACGCCGCATTTGCCCAAATTCTTTATCGAAACTTTATAATTTTCAATAAATTTTTTGTAATTGCCTTTCCGTTTTTTTATATCCTCATGAACAGGAAGACTCTCGGTAACGGACCATCTTAATCCTTCAGCTTCAATTATTTCTTTCCTCTTTAAGATTTCAGCAACAGTCCAGACTTCACCGACCGGAATATGATGAAGTGCCGTAACAACTCCTTCAGCTCCTGTTTGTTTTATTTCTTTAAGCGAAATGGGATCTTTCGGACCGAACCATCTCCATGTTTGTTCTAATGACATTAATTAATCTAGAAAATGTTATTGAAAAATTTTTAACGGAATTAAACTCCGCTGAATGCACTAAACCCTCCGTCAATCGGGATAACTGCTCCGGTAACGAATTTTGATGCGTCGCCTGCAAGCCAAAGGACAGTCCCGACAAGTTCCTCAGGCTCGCCGAACCTTTTGAAAGGAGTCATATCAATTATTTTATGCCCTCTCTCGGTTAAAGATCCGTCCGGATTTGTCAGCAGTGTTCTATTCTGCTCGGTAAGCAGGAAACCGGGTGCAATGGCATTAACCCTTATACCATTGCCGAATTTTTGGGCCATTTCTACAGCCATCCATTTTGTGAAAATATCTATGGCTGCTTTTGCCGCAGAATATCCGACTACTCGGGTTAAAACTCTTTGCGCAGCCATTGAGGAAATATTTACGATCGAGCCGCTTTTTTGCTCAGTCATTGCTTTCCCGAAGATCAAAGTCGGCAAAACAGTTCCGTTTAAATTGAGGTCAGTTACTTTTTTAAAGTCATCCATTTTTATATCAAATATAGTTTGATCGACTCCGACCGTTGCGCCGGGCATATTGCCTCCGGCAGCATTAATTAAAATATCGATTCGTTTAAATTGATCCAGAATTTCATTTTTTACCTTTTTAATATTTTCTTCATCAAGAATATTACATTTAAGGCCGACTACCGTTCCGTTCTCCAAAAGTATTTTTACTCTATTATTCAAATTTGTCTCATTGATATCGAGTAGCACAACCTTAGCTCCGGCATTCAAAAAACCTTTTGCCATTTCTCCTGCGAGTATTCCTCCTCCTCCGGTTAATACTGCTATTTTATCTTCCAGATTCATTAATTTTTTCAAATAGTCCATATGGTTCCTTCTAAATGATTTAAAGATGTCTGTAAAAAATTATGAAGTAAAAAAATAAAAGCTGTATGAACTCTTTGCCGGCTAACCTTTAATATATTTCTACTGCTAATTTGCCAATATCTTTTGCAGGTTTTTTTCCCAGTTAGAGTACACGGAGCTGTATTTCTTTACTGACTGTTCCACCGGATTCAGTTTCTCAATTACTTTTAAACCTTTGAAAGCATCAGCAGCTGATGAATAATATCCGGTACCTATCCCGGCGCCTCTAGCTGCTCCCTGTGAACCGTCGGTATTATACAGCTCAAGCTTCACGTTGCATGTATTTACAAATGCTTCTCTAAAAACTTTGCTCTGGAATAAATTCGAATGTCCTGCTCTGATTACATCGAATTTCATCCCCATATTTTTCATTATTTCCAATCCGTACTTGAAAGAAAATACAATACCTTCCTGTGCCGCTCTTACAACATCGCCTTTTGTGTGAATATTAAAATTTATTCCTGAAAAATGCGCCTGAACATCCCGGTTGCTTAATACTCTTTCTGCACCGTTGCCGAATGGATAACACAGAATTCCCCTGGATCCGATTTGAGCTTTTGCCGCAAGCGCATTAAGTTCATTATAACTGAATTTATTATCTAAAAGATGCTGCTTAATCCAGCTGTATAAAATACCTGTACCGTTGATGCAAAGCAGTACGCCAACATTCGGCTGTTCAGAGGTATAATTTACATGTGCAAACGGATTTACGCGGCTGTCATTGTCATACACATTTTTGTCAATTATACCGTAAATAACCCCGGAAGTACCAGCAGTAGTAGCAACTTCACCCGGATTAAGGACATTTAAAGAAAGGGCGTTATTCGGCTGATCGCCTGCTCTGTATGCAACCGGAATGCCCGGTTTTAACCGCAATTGTTTGGCAGCTGCAGCAGTTAAATTTCCTTGTACACCGAATGTAGGAACAATCTCCGGCAGTAGATTCTCATCAAGTTTGTAATAATTAATTAATTCGCGTGCAATATTTTTTTCTTTGAAATTCCAAAAAATTCCTTCGCTTAATCCCGAGATTGTAGTTGCTGCTTTATCAGTCATTCTCATCGCAATGAAATCGCCGGGAAGCATTACTTTGTATATTTTAGAATATAAGTCCGGCTCGTTCTCTTTGATCCATTTTAGTTTTGAAGCGGTAAAATTGCCGGGAGAATTTAGATAGTTGCCGAGACAGTAACCTGCTCCCAGATCTGAAAAAGCTTTATTGCCTATTTCAACGGCACGGCTGTCGCACCAGATTATTGAAGAACGGAGAACCTTCAAATTCTTATCAATGGCAACCAGTCCGTGCATTTGATATGAAATTCCAATACCGATTACTTCAAGTGGTTTGACCTTAACTTTTTTCCCTTTTAATATTTTACTTGTTGCATTAATAACGTGCTTCCACCATTCGTCCGGATGCTGTTCGGCCCAGCCGGATTGGGGGGAGTTTATTTTCATTTCCTTGTCCGGCGAACTTGCTGAGTCTATCAATTTTCCAGTATCTGCATTAATTAAAGATGCTTTAATGGAAGAGCTTCCGACGTCATAACCTAGCAGAAATTTTTGTCCCATTGAAATCTCCAAATTTATTAGGTAGTAAAAATAATGATAAATGATTAGGTAGTAAAAATAATGATAAATGAATAGTAATTCTTTATATTTACAAATTCATCATAAAAAAATTTTTCGCAGCATTCTTACTCATCAATTCTTAGTTACTAAATATTTAATATTCATTTTCAAAATCGATATTTAAAAAAGCACCATCATTTTAAATTTTCAGCAATAAATAATTTTTTTATGGCATAATTCTTATAAATCATCAGGAGATTTGTATGAAAATAGTTACGTTGATATTCCTAATCTTTTCTTCAATTTGTGCTCAGAATACGATTGAAAATCAAGAATATTTAAATCCAAATCTGCCTGTTGAAAAACGGGTTAATGATCTTATAAGCAGGATGACTTTGGAGGAAAAAGCATCGCAGATGGTAGATGGTGCGGAGGCAATTCCGAGTTTAAATATACCTGAATATAATTGGTGGAATGAAGCTCTTCATGGAGTGGCACGTGCAGGTACGGCAACTGTATTTCCTCAGGCAATCGGTCTGGCAGCTACTTGGAACACCGATTTGATGTTTAAGATTGCCGATGTAATTTCAACGGAAGCAAGGGCAAAACATCATGAATTTGCAAGAAATAATGATTTCAGCAGGTATAAGGGACTTACTTTCTGGAGTCCTAATATTAATATTTTCCGTGATCCCAGATGGGGGAGAGGCCAGGAAACTTACGGCGAGGATCCATATTTAACTGCAAGAATGGGAGTGGAATTTGTCAAAGGATTGCAGGGAGATGATCCGAAATATTTTAAAGTAATTGCTACTCCCAAGCATTATGCGGTGCACAGCGGACCGGAGCCTGAAAGACATGCATTCGATGCCGTAGTTGATAATC
>DAISZW010000143.1:0-2224 GCA_036824595.1 Ignavibacteriaceae bacterium | reverse complement strand
GCAATCAAATCGGGAACCGACCTGGAATGCGGCCGGGTTTATGAATCAGCAATAATTGATGCTGTTAAAGAGGGGCTTCTTACCGAGCATGAAATTGACACAGCAATTAAAAGGCTTTTCACAGCTAGATTTAGGCTCGGTATGTTTGATCCTCCTGAAAATGTTAAGTATACCAAAATACCGATAAGCGAGAATGATTCACAGGAACACCGGCAATTATCAATAACTGCGGCAAGGGAATCAATTGTGCTTCTGAAAAATGAAAATAATATACTTCCGCTGAAAAAGAATTTAAAGAAAATTGCGGTAATCGGACCAACCGCCGATTCTTATCAAATGCTTCTAGGAAATTATAACGGAACTCCGTCAAAGTATGTTACTCTTCTAAACGGCATTAAAAATAAAATGCATTCTATAGATCCGGCTGCCGAGGTACGCTACGAACCCGGAGTAAATCTTGTAGAGGAAGGAACAGTAATACATAATTTAACTTCAGATGTTTTAAGCGCAGAACAAGGTCATCTTGATGCCGGCTGGAGATCAGGATTAAATGCTGAGTATTTTAAGAATAAAAATGTTGAAGGAGAGCCGTTTTATTCAAGAACGGATCCTATCGATAATCCAAATTGGATTTACGGAACCAGAATTCCAAATCTCTGGAACTTACCCCAATTTTCAATCCGCTGGTCAGGTTTTCTTATCCCCCCTGCAACCGGAAGTTATATCTTTACCATTAAAGGAGATGATGGTTACCGTTTATACATTGATGATAAAATAGTTGCAGAAGACTGGACTGAACATAACGGATTAACAACAAGAACAAACAGCCTCACTTTAGAAGAAGGGAAAAATTATTCAGTTAAAGTGGAATATTTCCGGATTGCAGACACATTAAGCAGGCCTCAATTATCTATACAATGGGAAATGGTCGATGTAGACAATTTTAAAAAAGCCGTCGAATTAGCTGAAAAATCTGATGTTGTTATTTATATAGGAGGAATAACTCCCCAGCTTGAGGGTGAAGAGATGCAGGTTGACTATGAAGGTTTTAACGGAGGAGACAGAACAACTTTAGATTTACCGAAAATCCAGGAAAGCTTATTAAAACAGTTGCATGAATCAGGTAAGCCGGTTGTTTTAGTTCTTACAAGCGGCAGCGCTTTAGCTGTTAACTGGGCCAAGGAAAATATTCCTGCAATTCTGCAGGTCTGGTACCCTGGACAGGAGGGAGGCACTGCATTAGCCGATGTACTGTTCGGCGATTATAATCCGGGCGGAAGACTCCCTGTAACATTTTATAAATCTGTTGAACAGCTTCCTCCTTTTGAAGATTACAATATGAAAGGGCGAACCTACCGTTATTTTGATGGAGAGCCGTTATTTCCATTTGGATACGGATTAAGCTATACAAAGTTCAAATATGACAATCTCATTGTGGCTGATTCAGTAAAAGCAGGTGAAGAAATAAAAATTTCCGTAGAATTGCAGAATACCGGGGAAGCTGCCGGCGATGAGGTGGTTCAGCTTTATGTGAAAGATCATGAAGCAAACGCGCCGGTTTCTATCCATTCGTTGCAAGGTTTTAAAAAAGTTCATCTAAAACCGGGTGAAAAGAAGTTGGTGGAATTTAAACTACAGCCGAAGCAACTCTCTGTAATACACACAAAAAATAATGAAGACATAGAACGTGTTGTTGAGCCCGGAGATTTTATGATTTCTGTGGGAGGTTTACAGCCGAATACAATAGCTCCAACTACCGAATCAATACAAAGAAAAATAAAAGTCACTGGTGAACCTTTTGTAATAAATTAGTTGGTTGATTCCGGATTAAATATTTTCAGAAAATATATAGTCTATCAAAAAATTGATAGAAACCTTCTCTATTTCTACAGCTATTTAGGTATGTAACCGGAATATTACTGCGGCACACGCTTTGGGCAGAGTAGGGGAATGCAAATCCCGTACGTTTCAAAAAACCGTAAAAATCTGTTCAAATTAAAATGGAATAACAGTTCTTTATAAAAAAAGGAGGAGCTTTCCAATGAAGAAAATAATTTCCTTTCTCTTCTGTATTATTCTTTTTTTCTTTGGCTGTGAAGAAACCATTATAGAACATGAAACGATTCCCAAGGAATTTACAAATGATCTTCTGCATGCAGACCTTATCGGCAAGGTTATTCAAAAGGACAGCAAAGCAGTGGTTATTATCAGTCAAGTTGAATCG
>DAISZW010000142.1:6926-8986 GCA_036824595.1 Ignavibacteriaceae bacterium | reverse complement strand
ACTTTCAAATGATGAGTTTGCCTTCATTCCCGACTCATTAGCATCTGAACTTCCTCCGGGCACTCCGCTTCCTCATAGTTCAATATTCATGATAAGGGCTGAAGATGAAGAAGCATATTCAAATATTAAATTAGGATTGAATCAGAAGCTGCCATTTAAAATTTACCAGTATAATTATCCCTCAAGAATTGAATTGATGGTGTATAATGTTACTGCTAATATTGACTGGATTTATTATGATAGGAAGAGCGATTTCATCCGGGAGATTAAATGGGATCAGCCGAAAGAAGGCGTGCTTAAATTAATTATTCTTTTAAATCAAAAAACACATTGGGGCTATTCGGCTTTTTATGAAGGTAATGTCTTGAATCTCAAAATAAAAAAACCGGCAAAAAGAAATTCTGGATTTTTATTTTGGGCAAATCAATTAAAAGATCGGATTATTGTACTGGATCCAGGGCATAATCCGGAAAAAGGCTCGGTAGGACCCAGAGGAACACTCGAAAAAGATATCAATTTTGCTGTAACATTAAAATTAAAAGAGCTGCTCGAGGATTCAGGGACAAAAGTTTTATTGACTCATTCAGGAGAAGGTATTGAGCTCCGGGATAGAAAAGAAAAAGTGAACTCTCTTAATCCGGAAATAAGTATAAGCATTCATAATAATGCTGTGCCGGAAGGAGTAAATCCCATTGAATTTAGCGGAAGCTCAGTCTATTACTATTATTCGCAAGCACTACCTCTTGCTAAATTAATTCATAGAAATTTTATAGAAGATCTTGAGCTAAACGATTTAGGATTGTACTGGGATAATCTTTATATGTGCCGGATTCCTGAATCGATATCATTGCTTGTTGAACCGGCTTTTATGATTGTTCCCGAGCAGGAGAAAAAATTAATATCAGAAGAATTTCAATGGAAAATAGCCAAAGCTGTTTTTAATGCATTAAAAACTTTTTACGAGGAATACAGCCAATGAAAATGTTTGGCGGTCCAGCATCTATAAATATTAAAATAACACTGCTCTTGGTTGCCATTCTGATTGCCGGCGCTACTTTATTTTATACACAGAACCTGGTGCAGCAGCTTCAGAAAAAAGAAAGAGAAATTGTTCAGTTGTATGCAAAAGGGATTGAATACATAGCTAATTCATCCGAGCCTGAGACTGATCTTACATTTCTTTTCGAAAATATAATTAAACCGATTGACTTCCCGCTGATTATTACAGATTCTGAAAACCGCATTAATCAGGCAACCAGGACGAATATCAGGAATATTTTTGTTGATTCAACTAAAAGCAAGAAAGAGCTGGAGCAATTTTTTATTGAAACAGTCAGGGAAATGGATGAAACACATAAACCGATTCTGGTCACATACCAGGATTCAATAATTCTGCAGAAAATTCATTACGGTGATTCGGAATTAATCAGCAGGCTTAAATTCTATCCTTATTTCCAAATCATGATTGCAGCTTTATTTATCATTCTTGGGTATGTTGGATTTAGTAATATCAAGCGAAGCGAGCAAAGCAATATCTGGGTTGGAATGGCAAAAGAAACTGCACATCAATTCGGCACACCTATTTCCAGCCTAATGGGATGGATTGAAGTTTTAAAACTTCATTATAATGATTCGGATAAAGTGCTGGATATAACCGATGAAATCTCAAGTGATGTTGAAAAACTAAATAAAATAACTTATCGTTTTTCAAAAATAGGCGCTACTCCGGAACTTAAAACAAGTATTGTTTTTGAGGAGATAAAAAAGGTCGCCGAATATTTTCAAAGGAGACTCCCGCAGATTGGGAAGAGTGTACAGTTGTCCGTAGTGGGAGATAAAAACGCATGTGCGGAATTGAATCCGGAACTGTTCGAATGGGTTATCGAAAATTTAGTTAAGAATTCACTCGATGCAATAGACCATAAAGAGGGTAAAATAGATGTAATTGTTAAAGATTCCCGGGGTACGGTCGAAATTGAAGTTATTGATAACGGCAAGGGAATCGACTTGAAAAGAAGAAGAGATGTATTTCGCCCCGGCTACAGTACAAAAAGAAGAGG
>DAISZW010000142.1:1162-6826 GCA_036824595.1 Ignavibacteriaceae bacterium | reverse complement strand
GTTTTTAAATCAATAATTTTTCTTTCGCTGAAAGTTTCATGCACTATGCACGATCCATTCCAGAGAAGCATTTTTCTGCCGGTTTTTTTAGTCAAATATTTGCCCAAATTAATATCGGGTGCAAACAGTATAGGCTGTTCTTTTGGTATCTGGTTAATTATTTTCTCCGCATTGCTTGAAGTACAGATAATATCGCTTAAAGCTTTTACTTCTGCGGAGCAATTAATATAAGTAATCGCAATGTGTTCCGGATGTAATTCCCTGAATGCTTTAAATAAATCAGCCGGGCAGCTGTCGGCTAATGAACAGCCTGCTTCCAAATCAGGCAAGAGGACTAATTTCTTCGGATTGAGTATTTTTGCAGTCTCAGCCATAAAGTGAACGCCTGCAAATACAATTACTTCGGCTTGAGTTGATTTAGCTTTTCTAGCTAACTCCAGGCTGTCTCCTACGAAATCGGCTAAATCCTGGATTTCAGATTCCTGATAATAATGTGCAAGTAATACTGCATTTAATTCTTTTTTTAATTTTAAAATTTCTTGATTCAGATCAACTATTTTATCAATATCAATGTCTGCCATTAAATTCCTTTGCTAAAAAATTAAATTATTTGATTAAGAAATATAAAATTCAGCCTTACAATAATTTTGGTTTTCTATCACCAAATTTATTAATCTTCTTTCTTAAAAAAACCTCAAAAATCGACTTTCAAACTACCGGTAATAAAAGCTGTAGGTAATGTAAGAATTACATCAATGTAAAGGAGAGTGGTAATCTCACCATAAAATTGGAAAATTTTCCAAAATTCCTTAGTGGCATATTAGTTGAAACTTCTAACGCAAGGTAAAAGTTGATTTTCGTTTTAAGCATAGCACCCCTCCACAAAATGACACTCAAAACTGTCGGACTTTTTGCCCTCGAAGTCCGGCAGTTTTTCCCCTTTTAAAGGATACAACCATAAAGAATCAATATAATACAAATGTTATCTCTCGTTTTTAAGCAGGAAACTCTTAGTTTTATTTAATGCAGTTATAATTTGATTATTATCTGCATCTGCATCAATAATCAAATTCCCGATGTCAGCCAAAAGAACAAATTTTATCTTTCCTCCAAATATTTTCTTATCAGATTTCATTAAATGTATGACATTTTGATTCTTAAAAGCTGCAATTTTGCCGGATAATTTAATCTGAGCCAAAAAATCCAGGAATTCCTTTAATTTTAATCCATTTAAAATTCCCAAGTTATTTGAAAGAAAAAGCGCTGAAGCAATCCCGGCTATCACGGCTTCTCCGTGCTTAACCTTGAATTTTAAATCGCTTTCTATAGCATGAGCAAATGTGTGTCCAAAATTCAAAATTCTTCTTAAACCTGATTCTTTCTCGTCATTCGATACTACTTCTGCTTTAATAGAAACAGAAACGAAAACAATTTTTTCAATTATTTCTTTGTCATCCGAGTAAGCAAACTGCAGATTTTTTTTTATATATTCGAAAAAATTTCTGTCAGACAAAAAAGCATATTTAATAACTTCACCAAGTCCGGATGTCTTTTCTACTGCAGGCAAACTAGAGAAAAAATTGGTATCGATTACAACAAATCTCGGCTGATAGAATGTGCCGATCATATTTTTTCTAGTATTAAAATTTATTCCTGTTTTCCCCCCAACCGAACTGTCCACAGCAGCAAGAATTGTTGTAGGGACATGTACCAGCTGAACACCCCGCAAAAAGGTTGAGGCTGCAAAACCGGCCAAATCCCCGGTTACACCGCCCCCGACCGCAAGTAACAGAGTATCTCTTCCGAAATTTTTTTCAATAAGTGCGGAATAAATTTTATTTAATTCGGTATATGCTTTATATTTTTCACCTGCCGGAAGGATATAATATTCTGTTTTATATTGCTTACGGGATAGAATATCATTTATTTTATTAAAATAGAGTTTGTATACATTACTATCGATTATTACAAAAATATTTTTATAAAGCTTCTGCTTTTCTATTTCTTTTACAATTAAATCGAGATTGCTGCTGCCGATAAAGACGGAATAATTCCGTTCGGGAAGAGAAACAACTACTTTTTTCAAAATGGGTTTTCCGGTTTTTGTAATTTATATATTAGTTTTGAAATTTCATCTACAGTCTGGCCCACGCTGGTATTATCGGTATCGATTATAATATCGGCCTGCTCGTAAAATTTTTTGCGTTCATTGTACAGCCGGAGGATTTTTTCCATTAATACTTCTCCGGAAACTTTCTCGTCATTAGGATTCAGAAGGGGTCTGTCTTTCTTAAAAGCTACTCTTTTAAATATTTCTTCCGGAGAAACTTTAAGATATACGATATCCCCGGTATATTTTAGTGTCTGCAGGTTGGAAGGATTTGCAATTGTTCCGCCGCCTAAAGAAATAATTAAATTTTTTCCTTTAGAAAGCTCTTTCAGTATATCTCTTTCAGCATCTCTGAAATATTTTTCCCCGTCATCCTTAAAAATTTCCTTTATCTTTTTTCCGATTTTTTTTTCGATTACTTTATCCAGATCGTAATAATCCCACCCAAATGTATTTGCAAGAATGGGACCTATTGTACTTTTACCGGCACCCATAAATCCTGTTAGATAAATTATATTTTTTTTATTCTTCAATTTTGTTATAGATTATTCAGTATTTTAATTTAGAAATGAAATGCAGCCCCTAAAATAAATGTAACTCCATCAAGATTTATTTTAGAATCAAAGGAAGATTGCGGGAGATTTATCTCTCTCCCGTTATAAATAGTTTCATTTTTTGTGTATTCACTTTTTACTATGAATTGGGGGTCGCGGAACTTCATTTCTGTCCTTAATGAAACATTTTCAAAGACAAAATAATCCATAGAGATTATTACATGAATACCGTATGCAGTTTTTCTGCTGATATTTTTCACTTCTACATCTGCAAATTTTCTTACCTGCTCCCCTAAATAATACCCTGCGCCGCCTCCGATTAAAAATTTAAATAACTCGGTGGAAAATGGGAGCATATAATAAAGCGATAACTCGACCGGTATAAGTTTAAAACCATCTTCGACTGTTATCCGCACAGTATTTCCTCTAGAAGTCGCTGTTAAATTCTGTCCGAATTCTGTTTTTCTTATGTATTCAATGTTAAAGCCCAAAATCAGCGGACCTGTTAATTTAAAACGGACTTCAATCCCCGGATTAATGATATCCTCAAGTGGAAAGGAATTATTCCGGAGAATCAGATCAGATGAATTGGGGTTCAAGTAAATTTTAGCCGTAGTCGTATATACTGCACTTAAACCGATGCTGAAATTTTTCTCATTATACTGAGAATAAGAAGTAAATGAAGAAAGAAATAATATGAGACATGCAAGCATAACTTTATTCATACATTCAAAATTCTAAATTATTAAATTTACCACATAAATATATTTTTAAAATTCAAAACCCCCAATTGTGTTTGGGGGTTTAGAATAAAAAATCAAAAGAATTTAATTACCGGCCGTAATAGATACCGCGGTTATCGACAATATCAGCTTCTTTTTTCAAATTGTTTATCCATAACGAGAAATATGAGTTCTTCTTCTCGGAAAGCAGCATATCTCTGATAGAAGCTCTCCTTAAATCATATGCCGTAGAATCGAATTTTGAACGTTCAATCACTTTAAGCAGATAATATCCGCGCACACCTTTTACAGGTTCTGATACTTTATTCGGTTCCATTTTTAGGGAAGTTTCAATAAAAGCGTAATCTCTTCCAACAACCGGAATGGATCTATCGGATGTAAAATTCCCGGTTGTATTAACAATAACTTTCGGGTTATAATCTTTAGCTTTCTTAATTTCACCATTAATTTTTTTCTTCAGTTCGGCTGCAATACTCTTTGCTTTTTCAAACTTTTTCTCCTTCAAAACCACCGGCCTGATTGAATTTTTTAATTCATCAAGCGGCCTTATATGTTCTTCTTCTATGTTTGAGATTTTTGCAACAACATAGCCGCTGCTCACTTTATAAACCTCGCTCACAGTATTCAGATCATTATCAAATGTAAATTCGACCAACCGCTTACTGCTCCCAACACCTGGAATTATAGTAGCTTCTTTTGTAAATGGCTGAGTTTCCTGAATTTTATAGTTCATTAATTTAGCTTCGTTCTCGAAATCGTTTTTGCCGGCAAGATATGAAAAATCTTCTGCAGCAGTGTACTGAGCCTCAATGGTTGCTACAGAAGGTTTGACAGGATTAACTATTCTTTCAACTACATATGTGTTGTTAGTTCTTCCAGTCACTTTAATGATATGATAACCGAAAGATGTTTTTACCGGCTTCTGGATTTCTCCGATTTTCCCGTTGAAAGCCGCTTGTTCAAATTCCTTAACCATCCTGCCTTTGCCAAACCATCCTAAATTTCCGCCGCGGGTGGAATTGCTTTTATCTCCTGATTGTTCAGCTGCGGTTTTAGAGAAATCTGCGCCTGACTTTAATTCATTGTAAATTTTTGTTGCTGCAGCAAGGTTTTTTTCATCAGATCCGAACTGATTGATTAATATGTGAGAAGCTTTGGCTATTTGATCCTTGGATTGAATAATATCCACAATATGAAATAAAATATAACCTTCATTGCCGGTTACCGGTCCCACTAAATCACCTTTGGAAGAAGTATAAATCAGATCGGCAGCTGCAGGAGCGATTGTGGTTAAACTGATAGTGTCTTTAGAATATGGAACTGCCGAATAAATATCAGCCATTTCCTGAAAACTTAGGGTATCATCTCTAAATTTTTCAGCAACATTCTCCAATGTTTTTTGAATTGTTAATGAATCTTCGCCGGAAGATTTATTTGAAAACAAAACATATTTTAATTTTCTATACTCAGGCACTTTGTATTGATCTAAATTCTCGTTATAGTAATTTTTAATCTCTTCATCGGATACTTTAAATAAAGAATCAGTGAACTGATCCAGCGCAACTAAAGCATACTCAACATTCATATTGGTATTCTGATATATAAATGCTCTCCGGATTTCATTCTCTCCGACATTTATGGTTGCTAAAAGCATGCTCTGCAGTTTTTCACTCTGGCGGGATTGGCGGACTAATTCTTCGGCATTAACTAGGGCTGCTTTATTCTGTGGATCATATATGGCTTGTTCATAAAGCTGGCGGTTAAATCTTCCTAGTGAATCGATAAAATTTTGTCTCAAAAAATCAGGCGGGTTATCGCTTAAAATTATATTTCTAATCTCCTCATCGGAAACTGAAATTCCAAATTTTTCCATTTGTTCCTGAAGCAGAGCTTGAGTTACTATGGCATCCCAGACCTGTTCTCTAAGCTGATCAAGATTTTCATCTTCCACTTCTTGACCTGTCTGGGCTTTCTGATTTTCCCTTTGACGATCAACCGCTTCATTGAATTCCTGATAAGTAATTTCAGTTCCGTTTACAGAACCTATAACGTTGCTCATTCCGCCGCCGATTGCTTCCAGAACGTTTGAATCGGAAATTACCATAAAAAGAACAAATAAAGCACCTACTGTAATTATAAAGGCAGGTGCCAGACTTCTCATTCTGGCCATCATAGCCATAAATTCTTCTTCTCCAGGTTTATTGAATATTAAGTCAACAAAAATAGACACACACCTGCCAAAAAGCAATGTAATTTA
>DAISZW010000142.1:0-1062 GCA_036824595.1 Ignavibacteriaceae bacterium | reverse complement strand
CAATTTTTCTGTTTAATAATGATTTAGCATAAATTCTTTGATAAAATTATTGAAAAGAAGATCATATTGAGCTAAATTACACAATCATGAAAAAGATTACTTTTTTAAAAATGAGTGGAGCAGGCAACGATTTTGTTATTTTTGATTTCAGCGGTGATGAAAATTTGCCTCTTTCGCAAGAATCTATAAAGAAAATTTGCAACAGAAGAACCGGTATCGGTGCAGATGGAGTTATTACATTTAATAGATCAAACGGCCACGATTTTAATATGAGTTATTTCAATGCAGACGGTTCAACAGGCTCACTTTGCGGCAACGGAGCCAGATGTGCCATCTGGTATGCGGAATTAACCGGGAAATTAAAAAACCATAAAGCAAATTTTTTATCTAATAAGGAGTTATACTCGGGTACGGTCCTGAAAGAAGAGATGGTGCAGTTTAATTTGAATAAACCGAAACAGATAAAGCTGAATTTCAAAATTAGAGCCGCCAATCAGCAGATAATTGCAAATTATGTAAACACAGGTTCCCCTCATGTTGTTATAAAAGCAGAAGATATATTAAATAATCCGGCGGATCCGCAGTCAAATTATAATGATATAAATGAATTGCCCGTTATACAGCTCGGCCGGGAGATTAGATACCTGAATGATTTTGCGCCGCAAGGTGCAAATGTAAATTTTATTCAATACAAGGGTTCAAAAATTTTAATCCGGACTTACGAACGCGGTGTTGAAGATGAAACACTTGCCTGCGGTACAGGCAATGTTGCCGCGGCAATAATTGGCTGCTTAAACGACAACATTAATCCTCCCGTTTCATTGTTAACAAAAGGGGAGGATGAATTGATTGTTAACTTTAATAAGGACGGCCGGGGAATAAAGGATGTTTCCTTAACAGGGCCGGCCAAAGTTATTTTTACCGGGGAAATTCTAGTAAACAATTTTTTTTAACACTCGGAGATCAAATGGGAAAAGTTATATTTTCAATTCAGTATAAAGTGGAAAAACAAAAAAGAGAGGAATATCTTACATTAATTAAAGAACTCAAGAATCTTCTCAA
>DAISZW010000303.1:0-2475 GCA_036824595.1 Ignavibacteriaceae bacterium | reverse complement strand
ATTTTTTATTGCCCCGCTCCGAGCCATTTATATGCGGATCATCTATGGTTATTTTTTGATCATTATCTGTATCTTCATCTTGTTCTAATTCCGATAGAGTACTTTTTATATCTACAAATAGAATACTTTCTTTATTTTGTGCATTTAATTGTGAAAACGAAAGGGACATGCAGATTAACAAAATACCGGTGGAAAAAATGACACTTTGAATTTTCATTTATTTCATCTTGTAGAACGAAGCGTCAGCTTCGTTCAATAAAATAGGTTGTTCTCGAAGCTTCGCTTCGAGCTATAATTAAGTAAACTAAAAGGGAAAGTAAAAAAATTAAATTAAAAATTCTATGAGGAAGGTTGAGGGCGGAACTAAATCCGCCCTGCAATAAAGAGCTTGCTATTTTATCAAAACTAGTTTTTTTGCCGAAGTAAATTTGTCCGCCTGAATCCGGTAAAAATATACACCGCTTGAAAGTTCAGATGCATTAAATTCTAATTCATAACTTCCCGCCGGTTTTTCTTCATTAACCAGAGTTTTAATTTCCTTTCCCAAAACATCATATATCTTCAATGTTACTAACTGCCTGCTGCCTATTGTATAACGGATTTTCGTACTTGGATTGAAAGGATTCGGGTAATTCTGAAATAGTTGAAATTTATCAACAATAATTTGATTGTTTTTATCTTCTATGCCGGTCAAAGGAAGCTGGTTATAAAATGTGTTTTGAGCAGTTTCGGCATTTTGTTTCATTATAGTAACATTATTCAAATGATCAGATCCGCCAAGGCCTCCTACTAGTGCAATAACTACTTCGGCAGTATCTCCCAATTTTAAATCAAACGGACCATTTACTATAATAATTCTTCTGTCACCTGCCGGATCATAATTCCCATCTAATTTACCCGTTCCTTCAACCGGATCACCGCTGAGTAGATAAGTTCCGTGAGGTTTATTATCAGCAATTGTGTCGGGAAAGGGAGTTCCATCGGATGATAATCCTTTTAACAAATTGTAAAATTTTAAAGTTCCGGTATAATTATATTCAATTCCCTGGCCCTCTTTGTAATAAATAAACGAACTCATCGGATTTGGATTTGCATATTTGTATCCTTTGTGCCATGCTAAATTAAAAACAGCACTGTCAGTTGGGTTCCCTGTATATCGTGACACGCCGTACAGAAAATTATAGCCGACAGCTGCAGGTGCTAATCCTATGCTTCCATATGCCGCATCCTGCGCCGTGGAATTATATACATAACCTAAGTTCTGGACAGTATCACAGCCCGCAAAATCATTTACACCCTCACCTGCATCTGTATCCGCCCATTGAGCAATGAACATACTGTCAATGGTAGAATTGGATTCAGATAACGGCGTTCCTTTGTAGATTAAATCTACTTTCTTATAAATAACATTTGCTAATCCCCCGGTAATTGCATATGCCCAATAGGTCTCATGAACTTCTAATCCGATTGGAAGAGATTCATACAGATTGTAAGACGAGCTATCCAGATAAGCGATAAAAAGAGTTTGATGACTTCCATTAATTCCCGGAATATCTTCACCGGTTTCTCCGTAAATCCGATTGCCGTTCGGATCAGGCTCATAAATGCCGTTGCTGTCCGCATCGAAATAAGGAGCACCCTGTTCTGCGGGCCATTCAAGCCAATCTCTTTTGTATTGTTCTTTAATTGAATCAATATCATTTTCTGTAACAGAACCTAAAGTTTTATTAAAAAAGCTTGCAGCATCGTCTGCCAGATTTCCAGACTGAAAATCAGGTCTTGTTCTGAAAACTCTCGGCTGATCAAATATTGAAGCGCACCCTGAAGCAAATGTATTGCCGTTTACTCTGATTAATGGATTTTGTCCGTCATGAACTATTCCGCCCCAGACAATACCTTCGGCAAAGATTACACCGGCAGTTGTTCCTTTCGGGTAAGCTCCGTTGTAGGAGTTATCTAAGAACCAGCCATGGTATCCATTAGCCCTAATCCAGCTGGTTATATTATTAATATTCATCAAGCTTTGTTCAGGATTTTGCGCAGTATTATGAATTTTTTTTATGCCGCCTTGTTTATTCTTTTCTTTGGCAGAAAAACTGGAAGGAATCGTTAGAAAAAATAAAATTATTAGGATATTTATAAATGTAAATCTGTACATAAATAACCTTTTGCTTGTTTTATTACTTTGAAATGAAAAAAATTGATCAGCTCCCTTTGTTATCAATATTTCCCCTTGTATTTTAATTTTATATTACAATCTGCAAAATCGCGGAGTAAAAATCAATTACTTATTTAAATAATATTAAAAATCTAACCTTTGATTTTTTTTATTAATTCCTGTTTTAATTCCCAGAGCTTTTGAGAAATCGAAACGTGATAAAGATGCGGATTAATTAATCTTTTTACCCCGGGATCCAATTTTTCCAGGTCATCATTCCGCTTTTTTCTTATTTCTTCTATTGATGGGAAATCATA
>DAISZW010000141.1:0-9003 GCA_036824595.1 Ignavibacteriaceae bacterium | reverse complement strand
GTTTCCATTCATTCTTTAAGATGCCACTAAGTCAGGAATTTTTCTCTGTTTTTTCTGATGACCTGACCGCTTTAAAGATCCTTCCGTTCTCAATCTTTGCAATCCTTCCTTTATACTTTTTTACAATCTCGTAATTATGAGTTGCAAAAAGGATTGCCGTTCCTTTAGAGTGAATTTTCGTAAGCACATCTAAAATCTCGAAAGAGGTCTCGGGATCCAGGTTCCCCGTCGGCTCGTCTGCCAGAATTAAGGATGGTTCGTTAACGATTGCCCTGGCGATCGCAATCCGCTGCTTTTCGCCTCCCGAAAGTTCATCCGGTTTGCTGAATCTTCTGTGAAATAATCCAACATCGGTAAGTGAATTATTAATTCTTCTTTTGATTTCTTTATGCGGCACCCCGGTCGACTTTAAAACGAATTCAAGATTTTCGTAAATATTCCTGTCGGATAAAAGTCTGAAATCCTGGAAAATGACTCCCAATTTTCTCCGCAGGAAAGGAAGCTGCTTCGGCTTGATTGTCTTTGAGTTGAATTCATCCACCTGGACAGTACCGGAAAGCGGAAAGATATTCATGTAAATTAATTGAAGAAGGGTGCTCTTCCCTGAACCGCTTTTGCCGATTAAGAATACAAACTCCCCCTTGTCCATGTCAAAATTTAAATCGGTAAAGACAATCCTTCCGGAGTAATTAAAATCTACATTATAAATATGAAGCATGTTAAATTATCTTTCGTGTTATAAACTGCACCCGCTCCGATTTTGCACTCCCCTTTTTAAATGAAAAGGCATCAAGACAGTCGATGACATACAAGCCGGCTTTTTCCAATATTTCAAAATACAATTCAAAAGGATAAATTTTCTGCTTATGCACTTCGGTAACTGTTGCTTCATCAATTTTTATCTTAAAAATATTTTTATGGATTCTGCTGACCCGGCTGTATTCGCTTTTGTGTGTGAAATATACTTCGTCGATTGTCCCTTTTCTTACAGCTTCTTTTGAATGTTTCAGGGAGTTGTTTTCCAGGCTTACATCAAATGTAAATATTCCTTTTGAATCCAGGATGTCTGCCACCTCCTTGAACAGTTTCAATAATTTGCTTTTGCTTGTAAGATAATTTATGCTGTCGAATGTGGAAAAAATTATGTTAAATTTTTTTCTGAAAGGAAGCATCGTCATATCGCATGCGACTTTAGGCAGCTCTTTCTTAGGATCCGAAGCAAGCATTTTAAAGGATGCATCGGTTACTAAAATGTTTGGATAATAAAATGAAAGAATGTTAGCCAGGTTAAGGTTGCCTCCGGCCAGTTCCAATATTCTCGGCTCCTCTTTAATAAAAGTTTTGGAAATTAAATAAATATATTTTGCCCATGCCTGGTAATTCACCTCCTTCATTACATGATTGTAAATGAGCGGCAGACTTTGATAAATTTTACTCTTTCTTGCCGGCATACCGCTTTCTGTTTTTTACAATTTTTTCCGCATAAAAATATGCCTGCAAAATGCTGGACGGATCTGCCATATTTTTCCCGGCAATATCGTAGGCAGTCCCGTGATCCGGCGATGTTCTTACAACAGGCAGGCCTGCAGTATAGTTAACCCCGTAATTAAAATTCAGCATCTTAAAAGGAATTAATACCTGGTCATGATACATTCCAACAACTATATCAAAATCTTTATAAAGACCTGCAGCAAAGAATGCATCGGGAGAATAAGGACCGGAGAGAATTGAATTACCTTTAAATTCTTTGATTGCCGGTTTAATTATTTCCTCCTCTTCCCGGCCGATTAATCCTCCTTCTCCGGCATGCGGATTCAAACCTAACAAAGCAATTTTAGGCCGCTTGATCTGAAGATCATTAATTAAGGCATCTTCAATTATTCTTAATTTATTTAAGATGCTTTTAGCAGAAATAAGTTTTGCCGCACGGACAACAGGTTCATGGATTGTTAAAAGCGCAGCATTCATTTTTTTTGAAAGGAACATCATAACAAAATTTTTCTGTCCGCTCCATTCGGCAAGCATCTCGGTATGACCTGGGAAATTCACTCCGGCCATTTTTATTGCCGTTTTTGAAATTGGTGCGGTTATTATCCCGTCAACGATTTTATTCTCTGCCAGATTGTATGCTGTTTGGACTGCAAGATATGAAGCTCTCCCCGATAATTCCGTAGGTTCACCGGTTTTCTGAGGAAAATCTTGAGCGCTTAATACAAGCACAGCATTCTCCCGGGATTCCGTATCGATTTCTTTTACAATTTTAAAATGAAATGAGGGTTTGATTTTTTTAAGAGAGGTTTCAAATACATTTTGCGGACAGATAAAAATAAATCTGTTTTTAGAATTATATAATTTGTTTAAAGATTTAATTACGATTTCCGGGCCGATGCCGTTGATATCTCCGCACGTAAATGCAAATTTGTTAATCAGCCGTTTCGTAGAAGAAACTCTCCTGTTCCCCGGCGGTCTACAAAAACAAATCTCTTTTGTAATTTTTCATACGACCATGTTTCCACTACTTTGCCGTATTCATCGGAGGTGCGTTCGACTTTGGTGGGTTTGCCGAATTTTATGAAGACCATTCCCCTGTCGGAATCTGTCCCCTTGGTTCCTGTAATTGTGGAAAAATTCCGCTCTGCATAATCTACCCTCTTGTAATACTCCAGCATTAAAGGATTAAAAGCAGTCTCCGGAGCCGGATCAAATTTTTTCCAGTAATCAAAAAGCAGCTTTGGATATTCTTCATCGTTATTTGAAAGCATTTTATTTATTACCGAATCCCCTTCTATGTATTTAAGCATTTTGATAGCCAGCTCCTCTTTTGCAAGAGAAAAAGGTTTATTGTACCAGGCAACCGTTCCGTTGTAAACTCTCTCGGTTTTCGATCCTTTTTCGATTGGATTTTCAGATACAAAAATAGTAAGAATTCCTTCAAACAGTTCTTTACTTTTATTCTTTATGGTAAATAATTTAAAAGGTTTTGAATCCTTCAAGTCTGTACCGGCTGCTAAAATTCTTCCTCCGCATTCAATAAAGTTTAATCCCGAAACTGATGATTGCTCAACTATGCCGTTATAAATTGTATCGTTATTATTTACGATCAATGCATAAAGATTTGAAAGCGAAGTATCGGCCGAAGGTATTATAAATTCCTGTTCAGCCTCAATAAACGGGACATTCTCATTAAAATTGGCCAGCGCATGAAAAGGTTTATCCTCGCAGATGAATTCATTTCCGCTGATAATAATTGTCTTTAGGAACTTCTTGTTATTTAGTGAAGGGATGTAAACCGGTTCTAATTTTATTTCTCTGTCTGAATTTATATCAGTAAATACAGGGTTTAAAAAGAAAGTCTCCGATGGGACATGAAAGCTGATCAGTCCTTCATGAAAAATCTCTTTGTTGTTTGTCTGATCAAAATCCTTTGCAGTCAGATTTTTTTCATCTATCTGTCTCGTTATAAAATTTTTATTTGAGTCGGTGACTTCAACAAGAATCCTGAAATCGCCGCTGTAGATGGAACCTGTTTTTTCAAAGACAAGATTTGAAAAAGGAATTTTGTAAGAATAATAAACCGTAAATCCGGAATCGGAGGGGATTGTATGAACTTCGGAAAAAAGCGGAGAGAACGGCTTCTGTGCAAAAATAAATCCGGAAGTAAAAAGTACAATAATTAACATTATCCGGATTATGAAGAAATGAAATTTCAACACAGGATGCCTTCGATTAATTTTCAACTATGCATTAAACAATTTAGTAAGATGTGTGTTCCCACGGGGAAGTCATGATTGTCAGGTGTTCATGTTATTGAGAAAATCTTTATTGGTTTTTGTTCCTCTCATTTTATCGAGGAGGAATTCCATTGCTTCAACCGGAGTAAATTCGCTCAATATCTTTCTCAATATCCAGACTTTCGCCAGCTCATCTTCTTTCATTAATAGCTCTTCTCTTCTGGTGCCCGACCGGTTCACATCAATTGCCGGGAAAATTCTCCTGTCGCTTAAATCCCTGTTCAGAACGAGTTCCATATTGCCGGTGCCTTTAAATTCTTCAAAGATTACATCATCCATACGGCTGCCAGTATCGATTAAAGCAGTAGCAATAATTGTTAAGCTTCCGCCGTCTTCGGTATTTCGTGCAGCACCGAAGAATCTTTTCGGCTTGTGCAGCGCATTTGAGTCCACACCTCCTGAAAGAATTCTTCCGCTGTGGGGCACTACGATATTATGAGCTCTTGCAAGCCTTGTTATACTGTCAAGCAGGATCACCACATCTACTTTCGCTTCTACAAGGCGTTTCGCTTTCTCAATCACCATATCGGCAACCTGCACATGTCTTTCAGCAGGTTCATCGAATGTAGAGCTGATTACCTCGGCTTTTACCGAACGCTCCATATCGGTAACTTCCTCGGGACGCTCGTCGATAAGAAGAATAATCAGTTTAACTTCGGGTAAATTTCTTGTAATTGAGTTTGCGATTTTCTGGAGTAAAATAGTTTTTCCGCTTTTTGGAGGGGATACAATCAAACCTCTTTGTCCTTTCCCGATAGGCGACAGAAGATCCATTATCCTCATTGAGTATTCTCCCGGTGCCGATTCCAATGTCATCCTTTTTGTGGGATATACAGGAGTGAGGTTGTCAAAAAGCGTTCTCTCTCTTATAGCTTCAGGATCCTGATTATTAACGGCTTCCACTCTTAATAATGCAAAAAACCGTTCACCTTCTTTCGGCGGTCTTACCTGTCCGCTTACATAATCCCCGGTCCTTAAGTTGAATTTTTTTATCTGGGACGGAGAAACGTAAATATCGTCGGGCGACGGAAGGTAGTTGTAATCTGAAGATCTTAAAAAACCGTAGCCGTCGGGGAGTACTTCAAGAACTCCTTTTGAAAACGTAAGCCCGTCTTTGGCGGTCTGCGATTCAAGAATTTTGTATATGAGTTCCTGCTTTCTCAGATCACTATAGCCGGAAATATTCAGATCTTTGGCTATCTGGTTTAACTCAACGATTTTTTTTGATTTGAGTTCGGAAATGTCCATTGGCATAATTTAGACCCTAACTGATTTAATTAATTTGATAAATGTGATTATAAAAATTACCAAGGTTAACCCGGATATGCTTTTGAGGTATCTCTTTAAATAATTTAATTTGTGAAAGGGACACGAGGTATATGTTAAACATAGTGCATATTAAAAAGAATGTCAAGCAATTTTGTTCTTCATTATTGATGATTTAATTATCCCCAATAAGTACATGCTTCCTAACACAACCAGGCAGTTGCCCGGATTGCCTTGTTCAAATTCGCTGATAAATTTTATTGGATTTTTTTCCGGAATGACGGATAAATTAATTTCATTTGAAATTGCCGTAAGCTCTTCAATCGAGCTCGCTCTTTCAAAATCTATCGTTGTTACATGTATTTCATTGAAAAAGTTCCTTAACATCTGGAGCATTTCCCTGACCGCTTTGTCCTTCATCGCCCCGAACAGCAGAATTTTTTTCCCGTATTTCTCCTTCTCTTTTATGAATTCCGATAAAAAATGTTCGACGCTTTCAGGATTATGGGCGGAATCAAAAATTATATCCGGCTTTGTAAAGTAAAACTCATATCTTCCCTGTATACCGGTATTCGTCACAACATGTTTTATTCCGTGACTAATTGTGCCGTCTTTATCTTTATCCAAAGTCTTTGATACTGCAATAGCAGCAAGTGCGGCATTATATTTCTGATAGTGTCCCTTTAATGGCATTGTCCAGTCATCGAGCTCCATCTCCTCGGTATAAAGTTCCAGCATATTTCCTTTTTCAATGATAAAATCCTGTATCGGGAATAGCTCGCATCCCAGTTCATTGCATCTGCTTTCAATTATTTTATGCGCTGCATCGGGTAATTTTCCGGTAAATACTTTAGCATTCTTTTTAATTATAGCCGCCTTTTCGGATGCAATCTGCTCTATTGTATCCCCCAGAACATTGGTATGCTCCAGGGAGATTGAAGTAATTACTGCTGCAATAGGATTTAAAACATTTGTTGCATCCAGCCTTCCGCCAAGCCCGGTTTCAATTACTGCATAATCAACTTTCTCTTCGTAAAAATATTTAAATGCCATAGCAGTAGTGACTTCAAAGAAAGTAAGTTTTTGTTCATCGATAAATTTTTCATTCTTTGAAATAAACTCAGCAATATATTCATCGGGTATTTCATCTCTATGCAGTTTTTTTTCTGAATGTAAAATCTGGATTCTTTCATTAAACCTTACAAAATGGGGCGAGGTATATAGACCAACCTTGAAGTGAAATTCTTTTAATATGCTCGCAATAAAAGAAGCCGTACTCCCTTTCCCGTTGGAACCGGCAATGTGGAATGCTTTAAGCTTCTGCTGCGGGTTGCCCAGATAGTTTAAGAACTTCTGAATGTTCTCAAGTCCGAGTTTAATCCCGAAAGTATGAAGCGCGTATAATTTGTTTAATGATCTTTCTAAATCCATTCAAACATACTATTTGACAACTCGTGGAATAACAATACTAAAAGTTTTTTATATTGAATAAAAATAACAAGCTTTATTAAAATCTATCAAAATTGTTTTATAAACATATCTCAAATAGTCCCCCTTAATAAAGGGGGCTAGGGGGTTGTTTCTTATTATTATGTTCTGCTATCCAGTTTTTTATTTTTTCCAGCACTTTTTCCATCCTGAATTTTACATCTAAATCATCAAAACGTAAAAATGAGAACCCAAGTCGTTCCAGTTCATTTTGTCTTTTTAGATCTTTTTCTTCAATAAAACAATGGCTTTCACCATCGATCTCGATTATTAGTTTTAGTTTACTGCATAAAAAATCGACAATATATTTGTTAATTGGTTTTTGCCTCATAAATTGATAGCCCAATAACTTTCGCCCTTTTAATTCATTCCAAAGAAGTATTTCCGATAATGTACTGTTATTACGCAGTCTTCTTGAAATATCTTTTAAATAATGATCATAGTATATCTTAATAGGGCAACCCCCTTCCGCCTTGGCTCGCTAAACGTAACTTTGTATTGTCAAACTAACATTAGGCGAGACAGGTTTCCCCCTTTTTTAAGGGGGATTATGTGTTCATCTATTTCATTTTGATTATCTAGATTATGTACGATCCCGTCATTTGAGATAATTTTTCCAAACCCATTTTACAGCAGTAATCTTCAACATCTTTTAAGATTTTCAAGGATGCGGACGGATCGATGAAATTTATAGTGCCGAGCTGAACAGCCGATGCGCCGGCGATCATAAATTCGATAACATCTTTCCAATCCATAATTCCGCCGATGCCTATTACCGGGATATCAACATTGCGGTGTATTTCAAGAACTTTTGCCACTGCTACAGGCCTAATTGCGGGACCGGATAATCCGCCGTTTACATTCTGAAGCTTCGGCTTTTTTGTAAAAATATTAAATGAAGTTCCCACAAGAGTGTTTATCGCCGATACGGCGTCTCCGCCTTCTTCTTTAACAGCTTTTGCAAATTCTGAAATATACGAGACATTCGGAGATAATTTAATAATTACAGGTTTCTTGGTAACAGCTTTTACTTTCCCGGTTATTTTTCCCACTGCCTTAACGTCATTCCCGAACTGCAGTCCTCCCTCTTTAACATTGGGACAGGAAACGTTAATTTCAAAAGCATCAATTGTATCTTCGCCCGTTAAAATCTTTGTGCACTCAACATATTCCTCGATAGAGCTTGCGGCGATATTGCATATAATCTTAGTATCAAATTTTTTCAGGAAAGGGATTTTTTCCTTAAGGAATTCTTCAACACCTACATTCTGAAGACCGATTGCATTTAACATTCCGGCTGGGGTTTCAGCAATTCTTTGCGGAGGATTCCCTTTTCTGGGTTTTAAACTTAATGATTTTGTAACTATTCCGCCAATTTTATTTAGATCGGTAAATTGGGCAATTTCATTTCCGTAACCTACCGTTCCGGATGCAAGAAGGATCGGGTTGCGGAATTTTAACGGGCCGACTATTACTGATAAATCGGTTTTCATATATTAACATCCGCTATATTGAAAACAGGGCCGTCTTTGCACACAAGAAAATATTTTTGGGGATCGTGAGATGATTCAATCGGGCAGCCCTGGCAAATCCCGAAACCGCAGGCCATCGCACATTCGGTAGATGCTTCACAATTTAGTTTGTGTTTCATCGTAAATTCTTTTAATGCCCGGAGCATTGCATTCGGTCCGCACGCAAATATTTTCACTTTGGAGGATTTTAAAAGATCCAGGTTTTTATTTAAAAGCTGGATTACATTTCCTTTATATCCTAACGATCCGTCATCCGTAGCGATGAATATATTTTTCATCCCGTGCAGTATAACATCTTTATGTGTTCTTCCGCCTATAAAACAGTGAACTTCTTTCTGCTCTCCCAGCTTCCTGATCAGATAAGGAAACGGCGCTACGCCAAGACCTCCCGCTGCGATAATTGCAGTATCAAAATCTCCCTTTAAATTAAATCCTTTTCCAAGCGGACCTAAGACATCAACGGTATCGCCTCCGTGCTTCTGCGATAAAATTCTCGTCCCTTCTCCGTAAATATTGAACATTATATAGAAATAATCTCCTTCAACATCACAAACACTGAAAGGCCTTCGAAGCAGAGGATGAATGGCTTCGGATACCCTTATATTTAAAAATTCTCCCGGCTTAATTTTTCCGGCAATTTCCGGGGAATGAATTTTAAGCAGGTATATTTGATTATCCAGTTCAATGTTTTTTTCGACAGGAGCGTTAACTATAAGCAAATCTCTTCCTTACACTTAAGAGAATATAAAAATTAAACTTTCTTGAGTTAAGCTTTGTACCGCAGGGATGAATTCCCAGAAGGAATGATTTATTGCCAACTTGTTATAAATCTTTTAACTTCGACTTAAAATTTAATAAATGTGAACATAAAATCCGAGTAAATGAAATTAATAATATAAATCTAAAAAAACTCTCTCTTAAAAAGA
>DAISZW010000023.1:0-26284 GCA_036824595.1 Ignavibacteriaceae bacterium | reverse complement strand
ATATCTGTAAAAGAAGCGGATATCGACCCGCTAGGCCATGTTAATAATATTATCTATCTGCGCTGGGTGCAGGATGCAGCAGTTGCGCATTGGAGATCGGCTGCAACGGAAGCGCAGAAAGCAAATATTTTATGGGTAGTAACGCGCCATGAAATTGACTACAAACGTCCGGCACTTTTGGGAGATGACATAATTGTACGCACCTGGGTAGGAAAAGCAACCGATTTAATCTTTGAACGGCATACGGAAATTATGAGAGAAAATGATAAAAAATTATTGGCAAGAGCAAAAACATTCTGGTGCCCGATAAACAAAGTAAGGGGAAAGCCGATGAGGGTCGATTCAGATGTAAGAAGGCGTTTTTCTGTCGCGGATGAATCTGAATAATTAAAAAAGTTCAGCAGCGTATGACCCATATCTGCCGTGATGGCTGAAAGAGATTGAACTATTGAAACGATTGCCTCTATAAAATAAATAAGGGATGTTTAAAGTATCTTTTTTTATTGAAAATTCCCCGGCCGGTTTATTTATCCTTCTCGATAAATCATAAATAAAATTATTAGACATTTCTTCATTCCGGAATAAATAATCTCCTTCAGAAAATTCAAAATCATTGCTGATTAAAAACTTTGAAGAGATCTTTGAATAAGCTCTTGTTGATATTTTATAAGCCGAGATTCGCGAAGATGTCTTGTAACTCTTCTTTTCAAAAAAAACTTCGCCGGAAAAATTCAGATCGGAACCGGTGCCGAGTCTGCATTGAAACTTTAACGGGGCAAGCAAACGCCGAAAATTTTCCTGTACAAAAATTTTATATGCGCTTTCCTTCATGCTCCAGAGCAGCCAAACCATACTACCCGGTTCACGATAATTTGAAATGTAAGCCTGCTCCCTTGATGTGAATACTTTTTTCAGATAACCATGCCTCTGCCAATTGCACTCTTTTCCCGCTGCGGCCAAATCAACTATATCATTGCCTATCAATGTTGTATACCTTCCGGTTTATTAACTCAACTGCTGCTCCAACAGTTAACATTTTTTCAATCGATTCATCATCAACGACAATGTTGAATTTTGATTCGACATCTAGAATTATATCGATGAGGTTAGCGGAGTTTATCTTCAAATCTTTAACAAAATCTGTAGACTCCGTAATATTTTCCAGGTCTTTTTGATCCTGTACATAAGGTTTTATAATTGTTTTTAATTCGGAAATAAGTTTTTCGTTATTCATATTAATTATATTTTTTTAAAATTATACAGGCATTTACATCACCGAAGCCGAAGCCGGCTTTTGCAATAATTTGTAATTTTTTAGGTTTGAAGGATTTCATCGGAATTCTATCAATATCAATAATCTTTTCAATTTCCGGATGCAGATCTTCACAGTTTATTGAAGGGTAAAGAAACTGCTCACTTAATTCCAATGCTGCGGCAGTGCATTCAATGGAGCCTGCAGCGCTTAAACAATGTCCCGTCATAGATTTTAGAGAATTCACATATGGAAAATCTTTCCCTTCTCTCTGCAGAGCACATGCCCAATTTTCTATTTCGACAGAATCCTTGGTTGTTGCAGTAAGATGTCCGTCGATTACATCAATTTCATCCGGATTTATACCGGAATTAATAATTGCTTCTTTTATACAGCGCTGTACCGCAGCTGGATTCTGAGCCGTCATTGTACCGCCGCCTCTTTGTCCGCCCGAATTTACCGCACCGCCTAATATTTCCGCATAAATATTTGCTCTGCGTTCAAGTGCGCTGTCAAGTGATTCAAGAAGAAGAGCACCGGCACCGCTTCCGGGAACAAATCCTGAAGCTGTCCGGCTCATAGGTCTCGAACCTTTCTCCGGTGAATCATTAAATTTATAAGTAATCACTTTCATTGCATCGAACCCCGCCCAAACATACGGTCCATGGTCATTAGTGCTTCCGGCCAGCATGCGTACGGCTTTACCGGATTTTATCCTTTCATATCCCATCAGAATAGCTTCCGTACCTGTACTGCAGGCTGAGGAATTTGTTGTCACCTGGTTCCCCAGCCCGATCATACCTCCGAGATAAGCTGAAATTCCGCTGGCCATCGTCTGCTGCAATGCATTGCTTCCCAGGCGTCTTACCTGCTTTTCATCAATCATGTAAAATGACTGGCGCATTTTATCTACACCGGAAGTTCCGGCGCCGAATACCAGGCCGCTGTCGTAGTCCGGTTCATAATTATTATTTATTTCCAGTCCGGCATCTTTCCATGCATCTATTCCGGCTATGCAGCCGTACAGAATACCTGAACTATTAAAATTGCGAAGCTGCAGTATTGTAAAATATTTTTCTTTCATCTCATCAGGAATTTCCGGAATTCCGCCTATCCGGCAGGAGAAATTCAAATCCTCAAGCTCTTTAATATATTTAATTCCCGATTTCCCTTTTCTTATAGCATCCAGAAAAAAAGGTATGCCGACTCCGTTGGGAGACACAACCCCAAGCCCTGTTATAACAACGCGATTATTCATCCTAAAATTTATCCGTTATCATTCCTGAAATGACCCCTTTACAAACTATTCCCCCGCTCTCATTTTTCATAAGCACATTACATTTTAATTTCCCAAACCTGAAATAAATCTTTTCCGAGAAAACCGTAACAGTTTCTTCCGGATAAACAGGAAGAAAGAAGTCTACCTGCGATGAAACCAAAGCAATCTTGGGAGATTTTTTACCCGATATTTTATCCTTAAGCAAATAAATACCTAAACAGACTAAACCTATTTGTCCCATGGTTTCAGTTAAAATTACACCCGGTGTAATAGGATTATCTTTAAAATGTCCCCGGTAAAAAAAATCTTCTTTATGAAAAGTATGAGTTCCTACTACCGAATTTTCATTAATTTCTGAAAGTGAATCCACGAATAGAAAAGGATGAGAATAAGGGAGTAAAGAAATTATCTCTTTTGGTGACATAAAATTACGATAGATGTTCTCCGCCGTTAACCGGGATCACTGCACCGTTTATCCATGAAGCTTCATCCAGAGACAATAAATAAACCGCATCGGCTACGTCTTCCGGAAGCGTTAGTCTTTTAAAGGGATTTCTGATTTTGGAATACTCTGCCAGTTCAGCGCTCCCGGGGATCATCCGGAAAGAATTTGTATCAGTAATGCCTGCCTGAATGCAGTTGGCCCTGATTCCATACGATGCAAACTCCAGGGCGATGTTCCTTGTGATAGCTTCCAGCGCTGCTTTAGCCGCCGATACTGCTGCATAATTTTTCCATGCTTTTGCATTTCCTTCGCTTGTAAAGCTTATTACCCTTGCATCAGGTAAAAATAATCCTGAATTGAAAAGATCTTTTGTCCAATCATACAAGGTGACTGCCATTGCTTCGATTGTTAAATGAAAATCATCGTTATTGAGGACCGGTTTATCGGTACTGATCATCGGTTTTAAATTTCCTTTTGCAATGCTGTGGATGAGAACTC
Source organism: Ignavibacteriaceae bacterium (assembly GCA_036824595.1). Taxonomy (GTDB): domain Bacteria; phylum Bacteroidota; class Ignavibacteria; order Ignavibacteriales; family Ignavibacteriaceae; genus DATKLQ01. Next base: position 22,810 of record DAISZW010000023.1, on the reverse strand, counting down.
TTACGCTTTTTTTTCCAGCAGTATCTTTTAACTTTAAAAGAATTTCATTTCTGCTTCCCGGTTTTAAAGCATCCATATTAAAAGAAAGGAAACAAACATGATTTAATTTAATTTCATCAAAATGCTTTTCAATAACAGGAAGATCCGATTTCCGGTCCCGGTGAACAACGCAGATATTCATTCCATGCTTCGCTAATTTTTTTGCAGAAGCAAGCCCTAATCCGGCAGAACCTCCAAGGATTACAGCCCAGTAATTTTTGTCCTTAAATTCTAACGGCATTTCAGGAGTAAATATTGATCCGTTTTTCAGGGGAGTTAATTATAAATATAAGATTAACTTAATTGAAAAAGTTATGCCGGTATGTGACGAAATAACGGATAAATCTTTTAAAGAAGATAGAAAATTCACCGGAAGGTATAAAAATTTCACCTTAAAATTATGCATCTTCCGGGAAATGAATTTTAACTTCGTCCGGTCCCGGTATTTCCTGTCTTGCTTCAATTCTTCTCGCTAAAGTGGTTTTATTCATTTTAGTATCAGTTAAGATTAATTTAATTTCCTGTTTTCTCCAGTCATTTTAGTTCTTTTTTGTGCAACATAAAGAATAATTTTTCAGAAGTGCGGTGACAAAGAAATATATTTCAACCTCATTCAAATTTTATGGTACTATATATCACAGTGGAATGTCCACTAGCTGTTATTTTTAAAATTGTCACAAGAATAATATCTGCATCTCTTTAGGTTTATTGTGTTTAATAATTACAGAAACCTAAACTCAACTAACAAAGGAGCTACCTATGGAAACTTTAAAAGATTTGTTTATAGAAGAACTGAAAGATCTGTATCATGCAGAAAAACAGATAACCAAAGCTCTCCCCCAGATGGTAAAGAAAGCAACATCGGAAGAACTTAAAGAAGCTTTTGAAAGCCACCTAAAGGAAACCGAAAACCAGATTACAAGACTGGAAAAAGTTTTTAAAGAACTGGACCTTACACCAAGGGCGAAAAAATGCGAGGGCATGGAAGGCATAATCCAGGAAGGAAAAACTATGATGCAGGAGCTTGATAAATCGGATACATTGGATGCAGCTTTAATTGCAGCAGCTCAGAAAGTTGAACATTATGAAATAGCTTCATATGGTACAGTAAGAACCTATGCACAGCAGCTGAATTTCAAAAATGCTGCAAATCTGCTGCAGGAAACATTGGAAGAAGAATCAGCAACAAATGAAAAGCTGAACAATCTAGCTTTAAATAAGATAAATGCCGAAGCAATTAACGAATCCGATGAAGAGTAGTAATTCATTCTAATCAGATAAAGGAATAAATCTGCTTCTGGCTGCTGCTTTTAACGTGGATTTATTCCTTTTCTGTTTACAGCTAAAAGTAAATTTAAATCTTAAAAAGAAAATAATAATCTCGTTTAAATCAGGATTAATTGATGCTTATAGATTCGGAAAAGATTTCCAGATACAAGAATATTATAAAACTAATATTGAAGTACGGAGCAAAAGATTTTGTATCGGGTTCAAATAACGGTAATGATCCGGAGAATAAAGATTCTTCTATTGAAAAAAGAGCCGAACAATTTACAAAAGAGCTGGAATCGCTGGGACCTGCTTTTATAAAATTAGGACAGATTCTTTCGACGCGTCCGGATTTCATACCCGCACCTTATATTGAAGCATTGTCACGACTTCAGGATGATGTAAAACCTTTTTCTTTTGAAGAAGTAGAAAGCATTATCCAATCCGAATTGAAAGTAAAAATATCAAAGGCATTTTCAGAATTTAATCATGAACCTTTAGCCGCAGCATCTCTGGGTCAGGTCCATTATGCACGCTTAAGAGACGGGAAAGCCGTAGCGGTAAAAGTACAGCGGCCGGACATCAAGAACATAGTGCTTAAAGATTTTGAAGCATTGGAGCAGATCAGCAAATCGGTTGACGGATTAATCGATGTAGGACGGGTGTACAGTTTCCAAAATATTCTCAGCGAATTTAAGAGAACGCTGCTGATGGAACTTGATTATAAGAAAGAAGCAGCAAATCTGAAGAAGCTTAGAGAAAATCTTGCAGAGTACAAAAGGATTGTAATACCGAATCCCATTGATGATTATACTACCGAATCCCTGCTTACAATGGAGTTTGTTAAAGGAGAAAAGGTCAGCAAGCTGTCTTCATTTTCCAAACTTGAACTAGACGGAACAGAACTTGCGCTGGAGCTGTTCAATGCCTACCTGGATCAGATTTTATCGGACGGATTTTTCCATGCTGATCCCCATCCCGGCAATGTTTTTATAACTGAAGATAAGAATCTGGCACTGATTGATCTCGGAATGGTTGCCCGGATTGATCCGGAGATGAGAGAGAATCTATTAAGATTGCTTCTGTTTATCGTTGAAGGAAAAGGAATGGAGGCGGCAAGATTAAGTCTGAAAATGAGTATGAAGATAGATAGCGAAAATGAAGAGCGGTATATCAATCAGATTTCCGGTTTCTTGGCGGCATACCAGGACGAGATGATTGAAAATATCCAGATTGGAGAAATGATTTTAAAACTGACAAAAATAGCAGCCGAAAACGGCATACAAGTACAGTCGGATTTATCTCTTCTCGGGAAAACTCTTTTGAGCCTGGATGAGATTACAAAAATACTGTATCCTGATTTTAAGCCTAACCTGGAATTACGTAATCACATAGAAAAAATATTTAGAAAGCAGATGCTTAAAAGTTTCAGGCCGGGGAATATTTTTTCATCTCTCCTGGAAGTCAATGAATTTATCCAGAAGCTGCCTGGAAGAATGAATGCACTGCTTGATTCACTTTCAAAAAATAAATTCGAGCTGAAGATCGATGCGCTTGATGACAACGAGCTGATGCATAACCTCCAAAAAATCGCAAACAGGATTACAATCGGTTTAATACTTGCGGCATTAATTGTCGGTGCTGCTTTGATGATGCAGGTAAAAACAAAATTCATGATATTTGGTTATCCGGGTCTCGCAATTATTTTTTTTATAATGGCTGCAATCGGAGGATTTGCGCTGGTGTTTAGTATTCTTAAAGATAAGCTGCCAAAAAAAAGCGGCTGATTCGGGATTCAGTAAATGAAGACTAAGAAGTTAAGCAGGTACAGGGAAAAGTTTCATTTTTATCCCGATAAAGTCTTTACTTCAGAAAACCCTGGGAAAAAATTAACGTTTTATAATAAAATTCTAAAAATTATTAAGAGGCTGAAACTTATTGAAGAAAAAGGGAAAGTAAGCATTAAGCCTTCCTTAATTAAGCTGGAGAAGATTTTTACCGAAGGGAAAAAAGATATTGCCGATGATCTGAATGAATCGGGATAAGTTATAATACTTTATTGATGAATCTTCAGTTTAACACAGAATTCAGTTCCGTTATTAACATTGCAGTCGACACTACCGTCATGCTGCATGGCCAGTGCATTTACTATTTGGAAACCCAACGTTTCGGCATCTTTTAAGCTGATGTTTTCATCCAAGCCAACGCCGTTATCCCTAATAACCAGCAGTACTAAATCATCAACTTTCTTAGCTTCTATTACGATAATCCCCTGTTCCCTATTTTTGAATGCATATTTTATTGCATTAGTTATTAATTCATTTGTAATCAGCCCGATAGAGACTGCAAGATCATTTTTTATAATAAATTCATTAATATTTTTAATTAATTTTATATTGTGGGCATCAGTAGAAAAACTGGCTCTGAGGTAGTCCAGAAAATTATTAAGATAGTGTTGAATGTTAACAGAATTCAGTTCGGAAGATTTATATAGATATTCATGCAGATTTGATATTGATCTTATCCGGTTCTGACTGTCCATAAGAAGGTTTTTTGCATTATTCTCTTTCAGGTTCAACAATGAAATATTTAATAAACTTGAAACAAGCTGCAGGTTGTTCTTTATTCTATGATGCGATTCCTTTATCAGCAGATCCTTCTCGATTACTAAAGCTTTAAGATCCTCTTCAAGATTCTTTCTCTCGGTAATATCTTCAATAGTAGTGAATAAATATTCGTTGTCTTTCCGGTTAAGCCTGATTCCGGTTCTTGTTAAACTGACCCAGATAACGGAGCCGTTTTTCTTAATATACCGTTTCTCAATTTTATAGCTGTCAATCTTCCCGTTTATTAGAAGCTCCAGGTTTTGCAGATCTTCCTTAAGGTCATCCGGATGGGTTATATCTTCAATTGATTTAGTAATAAGCTCTTCTTTAGTATACCCCAGAATATCCGCAAATTTCTTATTGATTTTAATATACTTGCCGTCGAAAGAAAGATTTGAAAAACCAACGGCGGCCTGATTAAAAGTTTCTTCAAATAATTGAAGTGATTTGTTTAATTCAAGCAGAAGATGCTTTCTTTCAATAGCATACTTCAGCGATTTTTCCAGGTTGCTGCTTTGCAGCTGGTCTTTTAGAATATAATCTTGCGCCCCCTCTTTGATAAGCTCTAAACCGGTCTCATCATTTTTTTCAGTTGTTAGAACTATAACAGGCAAATCTATGCCGGCCTTCCTAATTGTTTTTAAAGTACTTACGCCGTTGCTGTCGGGAAGCCAAAGATCAAGCAGGATTACATCAAACTTATGTTTTGATATAAGATGTATACCCTGTGATAAAGTTGAACAATCAACAATTTCATAAAGTTTTTCTGATAAATTTTTTAAATAACTTCTAATGCTCTGAATATCCGATGAATTGTCTTCTATAATCAGAATAGAGAATGTATTTAGTGCTTCTTTAATTAACATACCCACTTATCTTAAATCATTAGAATTATAATGAAATTAAAATACAGGAGAAAATGATTTACAGTTTTGATAAGATCTTTCTGCGGAACTTTATTGAATTTTGATTTTTTATAAATATAAATTATTTCCTAAAAAAACAATATCCCATGATAAACACCCGGTAGAGCAGGAAGGCTGCTTAATGATACTAAGATATTTATAATTTTGAACGATTTAAAATTTTAAATATTGATTTTACCCTAACTCACATTGCCAATAATAATCACTTGACTTATGGCCGAACATGTATATTTTTGGCCGTTGGATGGAGGTTATTAGATCTTTTAATGACACGTATAATTAAGATGTGTTAAACATAAATAAAAAGGTGATGTTATGAGTAAGGTAAAATCGCTGATATGTGTTTTAGCGTTAACTTTCTTTTTAGCCGGCTCACTTGCAGCCCAAGATACAGAGACGCAAGGAAGCCAGGGGCAAACCCAGGAAATGGAAGGACAAGCTCAAAGTGAAAGTCCTCAGAAAGAACTAGCTACTGATCTTCAGGCAAGAATAAATCTAACCGAGGAGCAGACTCTGCAAGTTCAGGATATTTTAACTGAATATCAGAGTTCTTCGGTTGTAGCTGAAGAAGGAACTTCCGCTGATGCTGAAACAAATGTAAATGATAAAATAGCCAGCCTTCTAGATGATACACAGAAAGCTAGCTTTGAATCTGTTAAGTCTGATTGGTGGAGTGAAGTAAAAGAGAAGCTCAGCCAGTCCGAAGTACCCCCTCAGGGTGATGATCAGATGAATGATGGTTCATTAGATGAAGGAACTAGTGATGATCAGGGAACCAGTGGTGAAGAAAACCAAGGAACAGAATCGGATACTACCTCTTATTGATAGTATCCTGAAATATTAAAATCTAATCCCCTCCAATTCAAAAGCATCCCGGTATTTTCCGGGATGTTTTTTTTGTTTCTTTACTACTGTTCAAAATCAAGGTTTTGCGGACGAATTTTTTCCTGGGATTCTCCGAATTCCTTTTTCAACTGATCAGTAACCGGAATGCTTTGATTGACTCTTTCCAGTACAACATTATCTACCCAAACCTGTCCTTTTCCCTTAAGAAGCACGCCGAATGAAATCTTCTCACTGTGAACAGGTACATCAAGTATTACACTATATTTAATCCAATCGGAGCTTCCTTTTACCGGTCTGTTTTCCATATTATCCATACTTAAATCATCGCCATCCCTGTCTTCCACGCGCATCCACAATCCCGCCCAGCCGGTAACCATTTCCACTCTCAAATAACCCGATAACCTTATCCGGTCACCCCTATAATTATCAGCTTTTAATTCCTGTGTTAGTTCCGCAAATCCGCTCACTAAACCGGGCTTCGATTTAATAAACGCCGATGCTTTTCCCACCAGGCATTCGATATAATCAACGCCTACTATATAATCCTGCGGATTGTTTCCATTCTTTGACCATCCGGCCGGTAAAACATCTTCGGTTACTGCAGGAATATTTATGGAAGGATATTCTTCCTGCTGGGCAGTTAAAAGTATTGAACTAACAAAGATTAAAAGAGTTATAATAAGATTATTTTTCATTTTTACCTCAAAAATTGTATTCCCCCATTAGCAGAGGGATAAAATATCAGTTAGATTCCTCTAATTTAAGGCTTTTGCCGGTAATTTAATACAATTTTTCTGCCAGGAAGGAATGCATTATTTCAATAGATTGGATAGATCCAGCTCTATTTTCTCTTCGCAGTAGAAAGGTTCACCGAATTTTTTTCCGATCTGGAATCCGTAAACTTTCGCGCGTGCTTCAATAAAAGACAAAAATTCAGGTTGGCTTATAAATGTTTCCGGTTCTTTGCTTTTCGGATTGTAGAATTGGGTTTCGAATGCCCTTACGGCTTTCATCTTTATATCAAAATAATCGCTTACATCGATAATAAACGATGGTTCGAAACTGTATGTCTGCATATAATAAAAAAGCTTATTCGGACGGAAAGCTTCCTGAGCAACTTCTTTATCGAAGGTCTTAACTTTAGTAAGACCCGATACAAACATTGCTTCTTTTACTAATTTGCTAGCATCTATATGATCAGGATGGCGATCGTTAAAATAAGGTGCAAAGATTATTTTCGGTCTAAATCTTCTTATGGCCATTACAACTTTCATAAGGTTTTCTTTATTGCGCTGAATATTCCCGTCGGGAATAAGAAGATTTTCTCTTATAGAAAGCTTAAGAATTATTGCCGCCTGGAATGCCTCTCTTTCACGAGTTTCTTCGGTTCCCCTCGTCCCTAATTCTCCCCTGGTTAAATCAACTATGCCTACTTTATAATTGCTGCACGATAGTCTGGCAATGGTACCGGCCATCGTCAGCTCGGCATCATCGGGATGGGCCGCAAATATTAATACATCAAGATACATAAATGATTAATTAAGTTTTTATTGAAATAAAACTTAAATATTTTTTGCCTGCAATTCCATGAGGCCTTTGCCTTTGCTCACTTTGATTTTTTCTGTTATGAAACAATATTTAACAGGACGATTGAAAAAATTTTTTGCTTAATAATTTTAAATTGATCTTTCATATATGTTTAAAATAATTTTCTTAATTCTATTCACATCAATACTTCTTACTATGGGTTTACCGCAGACAAACAGTAAAGCATTCATCAATGGAAAGATATATACAGTAAATGAGAAACTGCGTTATGCAGAATCGGTCATTGTAGAAGAAAATAAAATTCTGTTTGCTGGTTCAAATAAAGAAGCCGGGAAATTTATTACGAATTCGACTAAAGTAATAGATTTGAACGGAAATCTTATGCTTCCCGGATTCATAGATGCTCATGTTCATTTAATAAATGCCGGATTTTATCTGCTGGGAATAAATCTGCATGCGGCTAAAAGCCGGGAAGAATTTAAGGAGAAATTGAAGGAATATGTTTCTAAAAACCGGGGGAAATGGATTACGGGAGGATATTGGGATCATGAACAGTGGGATGAAAAAATATTGCCCTATAAAGAATTGATTGATGAATTCACTCCCAACTCACCTGTTTTTGTGGAACGGATTGACGGGCATATGGGACTCGCAAATTCGTATGCATTGAAATTAGCCGGAATAAATAAAAACACACCCGATCCCGAAGGAGGATTAATAGTTAAAGATTCTAAAACAGGGGAACCTACCGGTATATTAAAAGATAATGCAATGACTTTGGTTTATAAAGTTATTCCACCTTATTCTTTTAATGATATTTACGACGCCGCATTAAAAGCATTGGAAAGCGCAAAACAGTTCGGAGTTACCGGCGTTCATGATATTTCATTTAAGGATCATATCAAAATATTTAATGAAATTGAGAAGGATGGGAAACTAACCTGCCGTATCTATTCAATTCTCCCCATTTCAGAATATAAATACGTTATTGATTCTCTGGAAAGCAATAGCAAAAAAATTAAGCTGGGTGGATTAAAAGCTTATGCCGACGGTTCCCTCGGTTCTAGTACAGCCTGGTTTTTTGAACCTTACACGCAGGATACAACTTTAACCGGTCTGCCGTCCGATGTTATATTAAACGGCAAACTTGAGGAATGGGCATTTGAAGCAGATAAAAATAAACTTCAGGTATGCACTCATGCAATCGGCGATAAAGCAAATGCTTGGGTTTTAAATCTTTATGAGAAAATTAAAAAAAATGATCCGCAGCGTAAGAGACGATTTAGAATTGAGCATGCACAGCATGTAAGATTTAATAACATTTATCAATTCGCAGAAAACGAAGTGATTGCATCATGCCAGCCATATCATGCAATTGATGACGGAGTCTGGGCGGAAAAAAGAATCGGTCCAGCGAGAATTAAATATTCTTATCCATTCAGATCTTTTCTTGATGCCGGACTCAAACTTTCATTCGGAAGCGACTGGCCTGTTGCTCCGATAAATCCATTACTGGGAATATATGCAGCAGTAACCAGAAGAACTCTTGATGAAAAAAATCCCGGCGGTTGGATTCCCGAACAAAAGATTACGGTTGAAGAAGCAATAAAATGCTACACAATAAATAATGCTTATGCTTCTTTTGAAGAGAATAAATTAGGCAGCATCGAAGCCGGCAAACTCGCCGACTTTGTAGTATTGGATCAGGACATTCTTACAATTGATCCTGTAAAAATAAAAGATACTAAAGTAATACTGACTGTTCTTGACGGAGAAATAATATATGACAGCAGATAGCCTTCTGCGTTACCCGGTCTCTACTCTTCCAATGTAACAAGGTTTCCCGGATCAATGCCCAGTGCTCTTGCTTTAAGAACCCTCCTCATTATTTTACCGCTTCTGGTTTTAGGGAGCGATTCCACAATCTCAATATGTTCAGGTTTGGCAATAGGCCCTACTTCATGGCCAACGTGTAGTCTCAGTTCTTCAATAAGTTTATCACTTTTTGAAATTCCGTTCTTAAGTATGACAAATGCATGGATCGCATTTCCTTTTATTTCATGCGGCAGCCCGATTGCAGCAGCTTCGGCAACAGACGGATGACTGACTAATGCACTTTCAATCTCCGCAGTGCCAAGTCTGTAGCCTGAAACTTTTATTACATCATCAACACGGCCGATAATCCAAAAATAGCCGTCCTCATCTTTTTTAGCAGAATCGCCGGTTAAATACATTCCCGGAAATTTATTCCAATATTGATATACATATCTGTCCGGATCATTCCAGATAGTCCTCAGCATTGAGGGCCAGGGTGACTTAATTACAAGGTAGCCTTCTTCATTTGGAGGAGCAGACTGGCCGGCCTCATTAACAACATCTGCTTTAATACCGGGGAACGGCATAGTTCCGGAACCCGGCTTTAACGGAGTACAGGGCATCGGTGTAATCATAAACATTCCCGTTTCCGTCTGCCACCAGGTATCCATAATAGGGCATTGTTCTTTTCCAATCACTTTATGATACCATCTCCATGCTTCAGGATTTATCGGTTCCCCAACACTTCCCAATAATCTTAATGAAGATAGATCGTGTCTGTTCGGCCAGGCATCTCCGTATCTCATAAGGCCTCTGATAGCAGTGGGAGCAGTATAGAGGATATTGATTCCGTATTTCTCAATCATCTGCCACCAGCGGTTAGGATAAGGATGCGTCGGCGCCCCTTCATACATAAAGGAGGTAGCGCCGTTTAAAAGGGGACCGTAAACAATATAACTATGTCCGGTTACCCAGCCCGGGTCGGCTGCACACCAGTATCTGTCATCTTCATGAATATCGAAAACATATTTCAATGTAGCATAAATGCCGACCATATAGCCTCCGTGAGTATGAAGAATAGCTTTAGGTTTTCCGGTTGTGCCGGATGTATAAAGCAGGTATAACGGATCCTCAGCATCCGTTACTTCAACATCTGAAGAAAAATTGGCTATGGGCATATTCATTAATTCATGGTACCACATATCTCTTCCCGGTTCCATGTAGATGTCTTCACCTGTTCTTTTAACCACCAGAACACTTTCTACGGTTGCAGCTCTCTGAAGCGCTTCATCTGCAATTTTTTTCAATTGCACTACTTTCCCTCTCTGGTACGATCCGTCAGCCACCATTAAAACTTTCGATTGACTGTCCTCAATTCTTTCCGAGAGAGCCTCAACGGAAAAACCGCCGTAAACGACCGAATGAACGGCACCAATCCGTGCGCAGGCCAGCATTCCGATAACCAGCTCAGGAATTCTTCCCATGTACAACGTTACTCTGTCCCCTTTCTTCACTCCAAGGCTTTTTAATACATTTCCGCATTTTACAACTTCACGCCTTAGTGCAAAGTATGAATAAGATTGAAAATCTCCTTTTTCTCCTTCCCAAATGAGCGCTAATTTGTTGCGCCTATATGTGTGTATATGAACATCAAGGCAGTTATACGCTATATTTGTCTTCCCTCCGACAAACCATTTATAGAAAGGTTTCTTCGAATCATCTACCACTTTTTCCCATTTTTTAAACCATTTAAGATTTTTTGCCTCATTGGCCCAAAACTCTTCAGGATTATTCGCTGCAAAATGATAAAGTTCTTCACATTTTGCATGAGCTTTCTTTAAGATATGCTTTGAGGGATAATAAACTTCCCCTGATAAATGATTTTCGGACATTATTATTTCTCCTTTTGGATTATATACTAAAGGTTAATGAAGGCGGATGAAATTATAAGATCGTTCAATTAAAATCAACAAATTTGAACAAATGCAGAGCAATTCGTCTTGTAAAACACATTGCACTCTATGTTGAGCGACCCGAAGGAAGGAAATATTTACATCTTTACATATGCTTTTTTACTTAAGACCGCTCCCGCTCATTTTCTTCTTATAAATCCATTCACAAAAGATTTTAAAGAAATGCCGATTAGGTCAGCTTAATAGAATATATCCGGTTGTCTTACTGATTCTTAATTTAATACATAAATTATTGCTCTTGGCATAGAAAATGCAAATTACAGCAGAAAAGTTTATTAATTATATCTTAAAAAAAGTTATGGCAAAATCAATTTATATCGTTTTAGCATTTTTATTTATAACCGTGCAGATTCAGCCTCAAACTTCCGGTAAATTTCATACTTATTCAGGGGCGCACATAGTTTCCGGGGAAGTAAGGCTTACCCGCTCATACACCGATTTTAAAAAAGAAGCCTTCGGTTTTGCCGGTATGGGAATGTATGAATATTACTTCTCTTCTAAAACAAGAAATGCATTTGGATTAAGATTCTTTACAGGTGCCGGTACAATTGCCGGAGAAGGAGGTACAAACAGTCTGAGACCTTCGGTTATACAAGAATTTAATTCAACTATATTTCTTTTCGGAGGCGGAGGAGTATATTCCTTTTCTATTAATGATTATGTACTCCCTTATATTTTTGCCGGAGCCTCAATGCTATTCTTTGATCCGAAAGACGAAGACGGCAACGCTATGAGTCCATCTGTAGATTATAAGAAAAATGAGATCAATTATAACGGAGAATTAGGGATCAGATTTTTGGTATCAAAAAATTTAACTCTCAATTTAAGCGGCTCATTACATTCAAATCCGAGCGATAATTTAGACGGCTGGTCCAGAGGTAAGGCGTATGATATGTTTTATACAATCGGAGCAGGAGTCTCCTATATTATTTCTGCTGAAAGAGATAGCGATGGTGACGGTATTGAAGATGCGGTTGATAAATGTATTGATACTCCTGACGGGATAAGAGTTGATAATTCGGGCTGCCCGTTAGATTCCGATAAAGATAAAGTTCCGGATTTCCTTGACAAATGCGGAAATACCCCGAAAGGTATTAAAGTCGATTCAAAAGGCTGTCCGCTAGATTCAGATAAAGACGGGGTGGCTGATTTCCTTGATAATTGCAAGGAAACACCGGTAAATGTGAAAGTAGATGCCGCCGGTTGCCCGTTCGATACCGACAATGACGGCGTACCGGATTACAAAGATCAATGCCAGAATACTACGCCGGGCGCTAAGACCGATGAATTCGGATGTGAAACTCAAAGCGGCAGAACTCAGGCTCCCATTAAGAAAATCAAAAAACTTGTTTTAAATGGTTCCTCCAGCTTTGAAGGAGACAATACAGTTTTGAATCAAAAAGCTATTGAAATGCTTTCAAGATTAATTCCTGTTATGAATGAATATCCTAAAACCAGATGGGAAATAATCGGACATACCGATAACACAGGTTCCATTGCAAATAATAAAATGATTTCACTTGAAAAAGCCAAATCTGTACTAGAATATTTTGTAAGCCATGGAATAAGCCGTGTAAGATTTGATCTCACCGGGAAAGGATCCGCAGAACCTATTGGTGATAATTTAACGGAAGCAGGGAGAGAATTAAACAGAAGAGTTGAGATAATTAATTTGACCATGCCCGATTCCGACGATACGGATAAAGGCATTCTATCTCAAATCGTTTATAATTACTCGAATGACAGGAATATCTCGGAAAAAATTTATTCCGACGGGAATTTATTTATGATCGAGGTTTCAACATTCAAATCTCAAATTGAAGCCCAGCGGAATGCAGACAAGACAAAAGCTTTGGGACATAATACAATTGTCGTAAACCAGAGAGGTTCTTATAGTGTCAGAGTCGGCTACTTCAACACAGAATCAGAGGCTAAGGAATATGCAGAAAAGAATTTCGGATTAGCCGGACATTAATCAATTTAAGACTTTAAGAGAAAAGGTTGGATGCCAGTCAATTGGGGAATGACTGGCATCTGTATTTTAAATCTAACCCGGTAAATCCCGATTCATGCTATATTAATTTTGGTTCCATTACTGTGCGTATATTTTAACAATATTTTCAGAACTGCTTTTTCATAAGAATCTAAACCGTATTTTGACTGCTTTGCGGATGAATTATTATTCATAACTTTGAACAAATAGCCATCCATGTACGCATCTATAATTGCAGGATGGATATAATATTTTCTGCAGACAGCAGGTGTATTATTTAATTCATGTGAAGTTGCTTTTACTGCTTTTAAAATATTCCTATTATTTTCCTTTTGATTTTCAGATAAAGGAAGTTTAATTAGCTCTTTTGCAGTTTTTATTGTTGCACCCCATGTCCTGAAATCTTTCGCCGTAAAGTTTTGCCCTACCATCCGGTTTAAATAATTATTTACGTCTATTGATTCTATTATACCCCGGTTTCCTCTTTCATCGATATACTGAAAAAGCCGCTGCCCGGGCAAATCCTGGCATTTTTTAACTATTCTTGACAGCTTTTTGTCAGCAAAAGTTACCTTGAACGGCTTGCCGCTTTTTCCTACAAACTCAAAATTTAACGAGTACCCGTTTACTTCCAGGTGTTTATCTTTTAATGTTGTTAAGCCGTAGGAATTGTTTTGTTCCGCATAAATGCTGTTGCCGATCCGGATTAATGTTGTTTCCAGCAGTTTAATGATTGCAGCAAGGACTTTGTCCCTAGTTAACGATTTTTTTTTAAGATCTCGTTCAACATGCTTCCTAATGGAAGGCAGCGAATTTGCAAATTCAATAAGCCTGCTGAATTTATTGCTGTTACTGAGCTGACTCCAGGACGGATGATAAATGTACTGTTTCCTTCCTCTTGCATCTCTCCCTGCAGCCTGAATATGACCGTATTCATTTGAACAGATTAACACATTTTCCCACGCCGGAGGAATTACTAAGGACTCAAACCGCTGAATAAGTTTTTTATTTATAATCTCTCTTCCATCTCCGTTAATATAAATAAACCTCCTCCCCGCGCGTTTCCTCATTATACTGAGTTCATCGCTGTTTGTATAATTTAAATTAATTTCAGTATCTGTATTCATTTCATCGTTTCTCAATAATTCATTTTTTTTGTTAAAATATAATTATCATTTCTTCTTTATTCTTGAAATTTGTCACAATAAACTTTTATCAACTTTTTTCTTAAAGATAATTCATCTTTATCAATCTTCAGTATTTTTCTCTTTCTAATAAAAGATTATAATACTTATAATCACATTATCTCACATTTTATAACTATAATAAAACATATCTCGGAACACTTGCCTAAATTGAAGAAAAGAATAAAAAATTATTTGTCCCAGGTAAAAGATGCAGGAGATAAATGAAACTTCTCGCAGTTTATTAATGGGAGAAAACATAAAATGAAAAGAAGCAAAGTTATCTAGGAGAATTCTTGAATTATCTTATTCTTGCCTGCGACTATGACGGAACTCTGGCAAAGGACGGCCGTGTTTCTGAAAAGACTTGCCAATCTTTAAAAAGACTTCATGATTCGGGGATTAAACTTCTTCTTGTTACGGGAAGAGAAATTGAGGACTTAAAAAAAGTTTTTAATCATTTTAAAATCTTTGAAAAAATTGTTGCCGAAAACGGTGCATTAATCTACGATCCTCATTCTAAAGAAACCAAGCATCTTGGGCCGCCTCCCCTCAAGGAGTTTATAGAACTGGCAAAGAAGAAAGGAATAACTAAATACTCTGCAGGCGAAGTAATTTTTGCCACATGGAAACCTTTTGAAAATATGGTTATTGAGACAATCAGGGACTTAGGGCTTGAGCTTCAGGTAATCTTCAATAAAGATGCGGTTATGGTTCTTCCTTCAGGTATAAATAAAGCAACCGGATTAAAAGAAGCATTAAACATGATGGGATATTCCCCTCATAATTTAATAGGAATCGGAGATGCCGAAAATGATCATGCATTTTTGGAGCTCTGCGAATTTTCTGCTGCTGTAAAAAATGCCATCCCGGCGCTGAAAGAATCCGTTGATTATGTCGCCGAAGAAGATCACGGTGACGGCGTATCTGAATTAATCGAAATCATTCTGAAGAACGATTATTCAAAAATTAAAAACAAAAATAAAAAAAGCAGTATTCTTTTTGGATGGGATGAAAATAAAAATGAAATAAAAATCCCAATTGCAGAAAACAGCATATTAATAACAGGTTCCTCCGGCGGAGGTAAAACAACAATGGCGGCCGCAATTTTGGAGCAACTAGTAGATAAAGAATATCAGTTCTGCTTAATTGATCCTGAAGGAGATTACACTGAATTTAAAAATGCCGTTTTAGAGGGATCGAACGGCATTCCAAGTGTCGGCATCATTCAAAATGTACTCCAGAATCCGAAACAGAATTGCATAGTAAATATGACAAATATTTCATTACACGACAGACCTTCTTTTTTTCAAAACTTGTTCCCGGCATTAGTCAGCCTGCGGTCCACCTACGGCAGGCCTCATTTTATTATTATAGATGAAACTCATCATCTGATGCCGGAATCCACGTTCCCGGTGAACTTAAAAGCTAAGGAGCTGAACCAGTTTCTTTTTAATACTGTCAGGCCTTCTCATGTTGCAAATCTTATTTTATCTTCTGCAACCATTGTTCTTGCACTAGGTGATGAAGCTGAAAAAGATTTAAAGGAGTTCTTTAAAGCTATTGACAAAAAGATGCCTGAGATTCCGAAGGGTAAGTTTAAATCTTTTCTATGGAACCGTGATAAGCGTAAAATTTATGCTATTGCCGAAAATGCATCCCCGAAGGTGAAACTAAAGCGGCATATAAAAAAGTATGCAGAAAGTGATCTTGGGAAAGATAAAAGTTTTATATTCACTGGACCCGAGAAAAAATTAAAACTTAAAGCACAGAATGTAATGTTTTTCATCCGGATAGCAGAAGGGATTGACGAAAAGACATGGACATTTCATTTAAAAAAAAATGATTACTCCGGCTGGTTTAGAAAAATAATTAAGGATGAAGATCTGGCAAAAGAAATAAAAAAGATAGAGGAGAATAAAAACCTCTCCCCTAAAAAGAGCAAGGAACTGATAATTAAAAAAATAGAGAATATTTACACAGCGGCCGGATGAATCAATTCTTCATACAGCTATTATTTTTCGATTCTGCTTTCAATGCTTCCGTCGGCTCTCACTAGATAAATTTCGTTATTTTCTTTAGAAGCATATGTCCTAGCGGCTTCTATAGCCTGTTCGGCTGTCTCGCATAGAGATAACATATCCATTTCCCCTTCATAACGGATGCTCCAAACTCCTTTATAAGGAGATATAAAGATTTTTTTCATAAGATAATCCGAAAATTTTTCAGAATATAAATCGATGGTAAAAAATAAAAAATGTTTTTGCTCGTTATGTAAGTAAAATCACCCTGTGACAATATTCATCCGCAGCAATCTCTCGGCAGTTGAATTCAGTGAATTAAGAATATTTATTACGAAACCTATCATTAACAAACTCAATAAATTTTATTATTTATGATATTATATTCCAGGGATTCTCCAATTCGATTTCCCCGACAATTGATCCCTCGAAGAGAGCACCCCATTGGACCGACAGATCAATTCTCGTGGCGGAAAAAAATGGAACCGGCACCTTTCCACCGGTTTTCAAAAGTGCAGCATCTTCTATTACATAAGCGCCCCTGATTAAGTTAATGTCTACATCCCCTACTCTGCCTGAATATTCGGGTATTTCGCTTTATGTTTTATTCACATAGTCTTTTACTATGTACGGTAGTGCAATTCTTACCGCTGCAAGAATCAATACTACGGCTATTATTATCTGGCCCGTTCTCGATGCAATAAAATTTTTTAGTTTGGCCTTCATCATTTACAATTCAATTTTAAGATTAGAAACAGATGCCGAATTTTTATAACTCAGTGCACCTTAGTTAATAAAAAAGATTGGACAGCTTTTGAATTGTTTCTAATTGCCATCCAATCTAATTCTATCTTTGCGAATTACATACAATCCGCTGGAGTTAGTTAGCTAATAGTCCTTTTCTGAAAATTGTTTTCAGCTTTTTAATAGGACGGTCACTCTTAAATATATTTATTCCATCGAAAAACTTATTAAACATCGTTAATAAACTTCCAACCTTATTTTCGAAATCTGTTTTACTAGAATTTAAAATATGCATGTTGGCAAGATTTTCAAGATCATGACCTTTTCCAATCTGCTTTATAGGATTGGCAGAATAAATATTTGAAGCAAAAGCCATTTTATCCTTAAACGAATTAAAAGAGAGACTGATAGAATCTCTAGTTTGTTTGTGAATTATTTTTATAATATGATCTTCCCTGATATCTTCGATGAACCAGTTGTTTGACATTACTGCATAGTTGATTACCGACGGATTTTGTTCATCTCCATACTGCGGATCTACGTATAATTTATAGTTGTATTCTATTATACTTATATCACTTTTATAAGCATTTGGTTGTTTACTCACATTGCCCTCATTTTATTATAAAAAAAATAGACCAGGCTGAACCCTATATTAGGTATTTTTGCATATTCATTTATTACTCCTTTTTCACCGACTCTATTTTTTACAAATTCTTTTCATGGGCATTCGAATAAGCCTCAGCCTTAATTTCAGATAAAACTTTCATTTTAACTGAATTAGATAAAGCTTCCTTAATTTTTTTATCGAGTTCATTAGTACTTATTGGTTTTCTTACATACGAAAAATTCATAGGACTTTTTTTATTCTTGATAAATGAATCCGGAGAAAATGCAGAAATGAATACAACCGGAGTACCAATACGGGAATGAATAAAATATGCTGCCTCCACACCATTAATTGAATCATCAAATTTAATGTCCATCAAAATCAAATCCGGCCTTATTTCCAATGCATAATTCACAGCATCGGCCGCAGAATGAACCGTCTGCACCACTTTATAACCTAATTCTGACAGTGTTTTCTTTAAATCCAGAGTAATAATCCGTTCATCTTCTGCAATTAAAATATTTATATCCATTATTAAAAAATTTCTTTAATTAATTGGGAAAAAAGATTTGACAATTAAATTCTTTTTCAATTTGATGATGACAAGTTAATACCGGTTCCATATAAAAAATGTTTGGAATATCAATATTTGCAGTTCCAGCGGAGGCTTTGTGATAAAACATCTAATTATCTATTAAAGTGACTAATAATACATTTCAAATTATAGGGTAAGGAAAAATTTATAAAGACTCTAAAAGGAAATAAAAAGGAGAGCTGGTATTAGTTTTTGAATTGATTTGTTGATTTATGTTATTTCCAAATAAAACTATAAAATAACCTGTATTGGCTGAAAAAATCATTATTATTTAAAAAAATCGTATCTTTG
Organism: Ignavibacteriaceae bacterium; assembly: GCA_036824595.1. Lineage (GTDB taxonomy): Bacteria > Bacteroidota > Ignavibacteria > Ignavibacteriales > Ignavibacteriaceae > DATKLQ01. The sequence continues at coordinate 4,350 of DAISZW010000023.1, read as the reverse complement.
AACTAATGATCCTTCCTTAAAAATTTAAAATCTTTTTTATTTTTTAAAAAACAATATTTGATTGAATTTTAATTTAAGTGGATTTAATATGGAATCAATAAGCAAAGCTTTTTTAGAAGAAAGTAAATACCGGTTCGAAAGCGCTTTTATCCGGCTGTTCCATTGCCTTGAACAGATTGATGAAAAACAGATCTGGTGGAAACCTGACAGCCGGATGAATTCAATCGGGATTTTAATAAAACATCTCTGCGGAAATTTAAGACAATGGACCGTAATCCAGATGAACAACTCTGAAGATCACCGGAAACGCCCCGAGGAATTCAGTGATGAAAAAAAACTTTCAAAGCCAGAATTAATTAGTCTTGTAAAAAAAATTAATGATGATTTCATAGCGGCAGTAAATAATTTCGATCCTGCGCGCTTGAGCGAGCCTAAAGTTATTCAAGGATATAATGTTACAATTATGACTGCGATGTACCGTTCATTAACACATTTGGAAGGACATGTCGGACAGATAATCCTGCTGACAAGATTGCAGCTTGGAGAGAAGTATAAAATATATTCGCAGCCGAAAGCGGGGGAACTTAAAGCTCCTTGATGAAATAAAATTTTTAAGGAGATAGTCTTTCAATCTCCCATCTATCTCTATTTTTTATATAACAGATTCTGTCATGCAGCCTATGCTTTCTGCCTTGCCAGAATTCAAATTTATGCGGGAACAATTTAAATCCGCCCCAATATTCAGGCATGGGTACATTGTTGTCAGGATACTTCTGAAGATATTCTTTAAATTTTTGATCTAAAAACTCCCTGGAAGAAATTATGCTGCTCTGTTCGGAAGCCCATGCACCGATTTTACTTTCATACGGCCTTGTTTTAAAATAATCTTCCGACTGCTTCTTAGGGATTTTTTCAGCTTTCCCGGATATTCTCACCTGCCTCTCCAGTTCTTTCCACAAAAAAAGAATCTCTGCAAAAGGATTTTCACTTAATTCTTTTCCTTTTCCGCTTTTATAGTTTGTGAAGAAAATAAAGCCTTCAAGATCGAAAGCTTTAAGAAGTACGGTTCTCAAGGAAGGAATTCCTTTTTTATTTGCAGTTGCAACCATCATCGCAGTAGGTTCAATTATTTCCGAATCGGCTGCTTGATTAAACCACTTAGAAAATTGTTTGAAAGGATTCTTATCAATTATAGATTTTCTTAACTCTTCCGATGCATACAATCTGCGGAGTTGTTCAATATTTTTCTTTTTTTTCATTGAGGTAATTAGATTTCTCTTCTTAAATGAATGATGAAAGATTAAAATTATTATTTGTGCCGTGCGGATGCCGGCTGCAATGATGATTAAAATTTGACTTTCACCGCAGGATAAATAATAGTAAAAATCAATATCCGGATATTGGCGTTTTGCTATGAATCGCTTTTATTTAACCCAAAAGTAACTATTTTCAGGGTAATAATATGCGTTTATCCACATTTAACATAAACATCACAGTCTCAGCATAATATAAAATGAAAAAGAATGAACTAACAAAAAAACAAAAAGAAGATCTCGAGAAATTCGGAGCAAATACCTGGTTTGTTGAATATCTGTACAAGCAGTACCAGAGTAATCCTTCGGAAATACCGGAACAATGGCAGAAATTCTTCGGAAATGTAATTGATGGAGAAAAAGGAAACGGAAAGAGTTATAAAGCCAAATATTCTTCAGGCAATTCTGAAATAGAACTTCCGCAGCCGGATGAGGATGATGAAGTACAGATTATAGCCGGAAGTTCGGCAAAGATACTTGACAATATGAATGCCAGCTTGAGTGTACCTGTTGCAACTTCTCAAAGAACTATCGCGGTAAAGCTTCTTGAAGAAAACAGGATTATCATTAACCGGCACCTTCAAAAAAATCAGCTCGGCAGAGTTTCATTTACTCATCTTATCAGCTGGGCAATACTTAAAGCGCTGCAATTTTACCCGGTACTTAATTATGCATTCACAGTTATAGACGGAAAACCCCAGATAATTAAAAGAAAAAAAATAAATCTCGGTTTAGCTATTGATATTGAAAAAAAAGACGGCTCACGTTCGCTTATTGTTCCAAATATTAAAAATGCCGGCAGTATGGGCTTTAAAGAATTCGTACTTAAGTATGAAGATTTAGTCGCACGTTCACGCGAAGGACAAATTGATCCATCCGAATTTGCAGGCACAACAATCACGCTGACAAATCCCGGTACTATTGGAACAGTTGCCTCAGTACCCAGACTGATGACAGGACAAGGAACAATAATTGCAACAGGCGCCATTCAATATCCGGCAGAATACCAGGCAATGTCTCCTTCAACAATATCTACTCTTGGTGTAAGTAAAGTAATGAATATAACAAACACTTACGATCACCGGATCATTCAAGGGGCCGAATCGGGATTGTTCTTAAAAAAAATTGGAGACCTTCTTTTAGGAGAAGAAAATTTTTACGGTGAGATTTTTAGAGATTTAAAAATACCTGCCCAGCCGCTTTCATGGAAAACAGATTATCAGCCTGGAGTTTTCGGAACCGGGGCAAATACGGAAGAGATAGAAAAACAGGCGAGAGTGCTGCAGTTAATAAATCTTTACAGGGTAAGAGGACATTTAATTGCTAATCTTGATCCGCTTGGAAAACAGCATATTTATCATCCCGAATTGGATCCCGCTTCTTTTAAATTGACCTTCTGGGATTATGACAGAAAGTTTATTACCGGTGATCTTCTACCGGATCAGAAAACCGCAACTCTCCGGGAAATGCTCGAAATTCTGAACAAAACTTACTGCGATAAAATCGGCGTAGAATACATGCATATACAAAATCCTGATGAAAAATCGTGGCTGCAGAGAATGATGGAGCCGGTAAGAAATACTCCGGCTTTCACTCCAAAAATGAAAAAAGAAATTTTAAAGAAACTCATAACAGCAGAAACTTTTGAGCATTTTATTCATAATAGATTTATCGGGCATAAAAGATTTTCCCTGGAAGGATCCGAAACATTGATCCCGGTTCTGGATTATCTTTTCAATCAGGCAAGCGAACATGATGTCCTTGAAGTAGTCTTGGGAATGGCGCACAGAGGCAGGTTAAATGTTTTGGGAAATATTATCGGAAAATCTTATCAATCAATTTTTTCAGAGTTTGAAGATATAAAAGATCCCGATTCTATCGAAGGTTCAGGCGATGTGAAATATCATTTAGGTGCTATCGGCTGGTACAAAACAAGGAACGGTAAAAAAATACTCGTTTCACTAGCATCCAATCCGAGCCATCTTGAATGGGTAAATCCTGTTGTTGAAGGGATTGTCCGTGCAAAACAAACCAGACTGAACGACAAAGAACATAAAAAAGTACTGCCCCTGTTAATTCACGGCGATGCAGCTTTTGCTGGTCAAGGAATTGTTGCCGAAACTCTTAACCTTTCGCAATTGAAAGGATACCGGACCGGAGGTACAGTTCATATAATAATTAATAACCAGATCGGTTTTACCACAACACCTGAAGATGCAAGGTCTTCCCAGTATGCCACCGACGTTGCAAAGATGATACAAGCACCGATCTTCCATGTAAACGGTGATGATCCCGAAGCTTCACTTTGGATTACAAAAATTGCTTTTGAGTACAGGCAGAAGTTTAAGAAGGATGTAGTAATAGATTTATTCGGATACAGAAGACACGGGCACAACGAGGGAGATGAACCTGGCTTTACACAGCCTCTTCTTTATGAACAAATCAATCGCCACCCTTCGGTTAGAGAAATTTATGAAAGAAGCCTGAACAAGAATAAAATTGTTACTGAAGATGATGCTAAACAGCTGCACGAAAATACCTCAAAAATATTGGGTGAAGCTTTTGAAAAGATTAAACAAAAAACTGTTTCATTTAAAACCGATGTGCCTCTGGCTGTTACCAAAGAAACACTTGATTCGATAAAACCTGTTAAGGATACATCCATAACCGAGGAGAAACTTACAAAGATAGTAAACAGCATAACATCTCTTCCTGAAGATTTTTCAATTCATCCAAAACTTAAAAAATTCCTGGAGAAAAGAAAAAAATTAACGGAAGGTTCTTTCGAAGCTGATTGGGCTTATGCGGAAACTATTGCGTTTGCAAGTCTTCTTTTGGAGGGAACACCTGTAAGGTTAAGCGGGCAGGACAGCGTAAGAGGTACTTTCAGTCAGAGACATTTAGCCCTCACGGATATTCATACCGGTAAAGAATATCTTTTCCTGAATCATATTTCACCAGATCAGGCAAAAATTGAAGCATTGGACAGTCTGCTCTCCGAAGCAGCGGTTTTAGGTTTTGAATTCGGGTACAGTGT
>DAISZW010000140.1:0-9024 GCA_036824595.1 Ignavibacteriaceae bacterium | reverse complement strand
TGGAATACAACTCTGTAAAAGAATTTTAAAACTAATTGATATTTATTATGCGAACTAAAGTTCGGCCCATAAAGCTGGAAGACCTTGCAAAAAAGCTTAAGGTATCCAAAGTAACAATCTCAAAAGCATTGAGAGGTCACCCGGATATTTCGCCTGAAACAACCGAAAAGGTTAAAGAGCTGGCGGAAAAACTCGGGTATACGCCTAACGTAATGGCAAGAAATTTATCGGCAAGAAAATCAAATATGATCGGCCTGGTGGTTCCTAAAATTGCACATCTCTTCTTTTCATCGGTAATAGAATCTGTTTACGATACTGCCTTTGAAAATAATTATGAAACTCTGCTTACGGTTTCCCAGGAAAAGGCGGACCGGGAAAAGAAGCATATTTTATCTCTGCTGGCAATGAAGGTCGATGGTTTGATTATCTCGATAACTCAGGAGACGGTGGACCTCAGCATTTTTCAAAGGGTTATTGACTTGAATGTACCTATTGTTTTCGTAGATAGAGTGCCGAATTTAAAAGGAGTTTCTTCAGTTACCGTAGATGATAAAGGAGGGGCATACTCCGCTGTTGAATTTGCGGTTAAAAAAGGTTATAAAAAGATTGCTCACATAGGAGGTTATTCCCATATAAATATCGGAAAATATAGATGTGAAGGGTTTAAAGAAGCCCTGAAGCATTACAATATTCCGGTTAATCCCGATTGGATTACTGAAGGCGGATTTGGTGAAGAGGATGGTTATGATGGGTTTATGAAAATTTATAAAATAGGAAAACTGCCCGAGTTTATCTTATCCGTTACTTATCCGGTTGCACTGGGAATATATTCTGCAGCAAAAGAAGTAGGGATTAGAATTCCGGAAGATATAGAAATAACATGCTTCGGCAATAATCTGCTTAACCGGTTCACTCCTTCAATTTTTAATTTTGTCAGCCAGCCTGCACAGGAACTTGGCAGGGAAGCTGTAAACTTAATATTGGAAAAGATAAGTGATCCTAAAAATAACGAGCCGAAAAATATTCAATTAAAAACGCAGCTTCATTTGAGCAATCCGAATTTGAAAAATGAACTGGTAGCCTAGATAAGTAAATTAGGAACGGAACAGAAAAATTAATAATCTAAAATACTCGGCAGCAGTATACATTTGTTTGATTCTTGCATTTCGTCCGGAAATTTCTCTCCCAAATATTTCTCACCGAATTGTCGTAGCTCAAAATGGAAGCGGTGATTTTATATCAATAACCGATGCACTGCAGTCTCTTCCTATGTTTAATTACCAGCGGATAGAAATATTTGTAAGGAACGGCACTTATCATGAGAAATTAAGAATAGAACAGGATTATATTACCTTAATTGGAGAATCAAAAGAAAAAACGGTAATCAAGTATAATCAGCCTAGAGAAAATTGGATAAAAGAAAAGGACTCAATTGGACCCGCAGTAGTGAATATATTTGCAGATGATATTATACTGAATAATCTGACTATTGAAAATACACAGCCCGAAATTAATACTCATGCTTTTGCTGTTTATGGAAATGGTACGAGAACGATAATCACGAACTGTAATGTTATAAGCAGGGGAGGGGATACGGTTGCATTGTGGAATTATAAAAACGGAATGTATTATCATTCGGATTGTTACTTCAGCGGAGCAGTTGATTTTGTTTGTCCGAGAGGGTGGTGTTATATTAAAAATTCAAAATTTTATGAAGTTAAAGAATCAGCTTCAATATGGCATGCCGGCGGATCCGATATGAACCAAAAATTGGTAATAGTGAATTCATCTTTTGACGGCGTGGAAAACTTTCAGCTTGGAAGACATCATTATGAAGCACAATTTTTTTTTACTTAATTGTAGATTTTCAAAAAATACGGCGGACCGGCCGATTTACAGAGTAACATATCCCGATACAACATTGAACAGGCCGTTTAACTGGGGCGAAAGATATTATTTTTATAATTGCAGCAGGGACGGTGAAATTTTCAGGTGGTTTGAGAATAATTTAACTAAACCGGAAGCAGATAAGATTTCGTCTTTATGGACATTTGACGGGAAATGGGATCCGGAATCAGCTGCAGGTCCGGAAGTTTTAAAATACAATTTCGATGGCAATAATCTGCTTTTATTTTTTAATGAGATAATAACGGTAATCAATAATCCGGTACTTAAGTCTGATTCTAATAAATCTTTTTCATACCACTCCGGTGCGGGTTCAAATACAATCCGTTTTATGGCTGGTTCAACATGTACAAAAGTAGCTCTAGCTGGATTAAAAATAATGAACAACGGCAAATTAATTGGAACAACAGCTTCCATTCATGAAAGAGATGCTGAATTAAATTTTTAATAATATTGTTTTCAAATTATTCTGGAGAAAAATATGGCTCCAAATCATGCGCCGGCAGAAGATATTTCCAAAAAACATGTTGGCAATTACCGTTGGGTGATATGTGCATTATTATTTTTTGCAACTACCATTAATTATATAGATCGATCGGTTCTTGGAGTATTGGCTCCTACACTTAGAGATGTAATTGGGTGGACAGATCAGGAATATGGTATAATCAGTGCTGCTTTTACACAGGCATATGCAATTGGATTCATATTTGCGGGATGGTTTATTGATAAGGTTGGTTCAAGGCTTGGATACTCTGTTTATTTAACAATATGGTCATTAGCTGCGGCTGCGCATGCATTAGCGCGATCGGCTTTTGGTTTTGGAATTGCTCGTTTTATTTTAGGTATTGGTGAATCGGGAAATTTTCCTGCCGCAGTTAAGACAGTAGCTGAATGGTTTCCAAAAAAGGAACGGGCACTGGCAATAGGTGTCTTTAATGCCGGGTCAAATGTTGGTGCTGTTCTCGCACCGCTGGTAGTTCCGTGGCTTGCGCTGAATTGGGGCTGGCAGTCCGCTTTTATAATTACAGGTTTAATCGGATTAATCTGGGTATTCTTTTGGTGGCCTGTTTACAGGAAACCTGCCGAACATCATAAATTATCAAAAACCGAGTTAGCTTATATTGAGAGTGATCCTCCGGATCCTCCGGAAAAAATTCCGTGGCTAAAACTGCTCCCGTTAAAACAGACATGGGCGTTTGCAATCGGTAAGTTTTTAACCGATGCAATCTGGTGGTTCTATCTTTTCTGGTTCCCGTTATTTATGAATGACCGTTTCGGCGTTAACCTTGCCGGCATTGGGCTGCCTATGATTACCATATATCTTATGGCAGATGTAGGATCAGTCGGCGGAGGATGGTTGAGTTCATTTTTGCTCAAACATAACTGGACGGTTAACAGTGCGCGAAAGACTGCAATGCTTGTCTGCGCCCTTTGCATTCTCCCTGTATCCATGGCGCCGCATGTCGAAGGACAGTGGCTTGCTGTGTTCATAATTGGAGTAGCTACTGCTGCACATCAAGGATTTTCTGCAAACATATTTGCAATTACTTCCGATATGTTTCCACGAAAAGCTGTAGGTTCTATTGTGGGTATTGGAGGTTTTGCCGGTGCGATGGGTGGCGTTTTTATGAACTTAGGAGCAGGCTGGCTGAGGGAAAACACGGGGAGTTATGAAATTATGTTTGCCATTGCAGCAGTTGTTTATCTTCTCGCGTTATTAATAATTCATCTGCTTGTGCCTAAACTGGAGCCCGCAAAAATTTAATAAATTTTTTTGCTGGTTTTCTTATCAACAAATTTTTAATAGGTTAATTAAATTTAACCCCGGTAATAAACCGGGGCTTAAACAGTTATTAATATATAATACGTGAAAAAATATGAGCTTAGCTGAATTAAAAGAGAGTCTTGTTGTAAAGACAGGTAATAAAGAACCATTATTCACCTGCCAAATACCTGAGCTCGGGAAAATTCAAATCTATCATAAATCGATTCAACATTCCGAGAATAACGTTTATTTTATAGCTAAATCAGGTGTTGAAAAAAATCTGTATATACTTTGCAGCGGAATGAATAAAGCCGAAAAATTCGAAGGCGAATTTGCCGGGAATGAAAGCAACGGCTTAAGTTTAAAAAAATGTCCGCTGAACACCGCTAATAGAAAAGCGCTCCAGGATGTTTTTAAATTTACCCGGCCTTCATTAATCGGACTGAAAAATTCATTCGGTTTCGGAGATAGAATTGGTCAGGCGAATGCCGGTCATCTGAGAGCATTGGGAAAATCAGATATCTTTCCGGTGCTCGCACAGCAGTCAATAAGAGAATTGACCAGAACCGGCAGAAGTGCAGACGAGGTTATGGATGCAGCCGTTTGGGCCGTATTTCAGGAAGGATACACCCAAGGATTCAGCGCCGATGCAGATCATCTTAAAACTGCGGGTGATATTGATATGCTCGTAAAAGCCGGCTTTATTATGTTCACTTTTGATCCTGGTGAATTTGTGAATAATGATGCCGATAATTTAAGTGCTGATGAATTGACCGGAATACTTGCAGGCTATCCCTGGGATGAATTAAATGATTCTTTAGAAGGTGCTAAAAAAAGGTATGTGAATAAAACAGTTAGTATTAATAAAAAGCTTAAGATTAAGCCCTCGGAGATTCATCTTCTTAGGGCATATACGAAATACGGGCGTTCGCTGGCGCATGTAAAAAAACTTCATGACCATTTAAAATGTAAATATCCGGATTATAAATCCGAGGTTGAAGTTTCCGTGGATGAAACGGAGGCGGTTACTTCGATTTTTGAACATTATTTTATTTCGAAGGAACTGCATAGATTGAGGGTGAAGTATGCAAGCTTGGCACCCCGTTTTGTAGGTGATTTTGAAAAAGGAATTGATTATAAAGGAGATTTAAAGCTGTTCGAAGATGAATATAAGAAACATGCTGCAGTTGTGGAATACTTCGGAGATTACAAAATCAGTCTCCATTCCGGCAGCGATAAATTTTCGGTATATAAGATAATAGGAAAATTAAAAAAAGGAGCCATTCACGTAAAAACAGCAGGCACAAGTTACCTGGAGGTGCTGAAGGTAGTTGCTTTAAAAGAGCATGCTCTTTTCAGGAGTATCCTCGACTTCAGTAAAATGCATTATGACAAGGAAAAAAAATCATACCATGTGTCTGCCAAAATTGAGAATGTAAAAAAATCGTCGGAATACTCGGACGAAGAATTGTTCCCTTTATTTAATTCAAATGATGTTAGGCAGATTCTTCATGTTACTTACGGAAAGGTGCTGAGTGAAAAAAATCAAAACGGGGAGTTTATCTTTAAAGAAAAAATAATTGAGTGTCTGAAAAAAAATGAAGAAGTGCATTACGATTTATTAATTAAACATTTTAAAAAACATTTAAAACCTTTTAAATTGGGATAAAGAAATTCAGTTATGAAGTAAAATAGTATTGAATTATCCCGGCACCTTTACTTTAATATTTTTATATTAATTGAAAAATAAAAATCTAATTAAATGGAGATAGAATGGATTATGGTTTCAAGATAAATTCTTCAGCTAGATTTGATTTTATATCTATCGGCGCATTGGTTCACCGGCTGGATCCGGGGAATGTTCCATTCCGGAAAGCAAACGAATGCAAAATACATGTAAGCGGGGGTGAGTTTAATGTAGCTGCGAATCTTGCCGACTGCTTCCGCATGAATACGGGAGTAGTTTCAGCAATAGTAAATTATCCTATCGGCGACCTGATTGCAGAACGTGTTAGAGCAATGGGAGTAAAACCTTTCTTTAAAGAGTTCAAGCACAACGGAGTAAACGGTCCCAATATGGCTACTGTTTACAGCGACCGCGGATTTGGTGCACGTCCGCCCGTGGTTTTTTACAATAGATCGAACGAGGCAGCATCTTACTTAAAACCGGGCGATATTAATTGGAATGAAATATTCGGTAACGGTGTAAGATGGTTTCACAGCGGGGGCATTTTTGCTTCTTTATCCGAAACAACCGGAAAGCTTATTACCGAAGGAATGAAAGCAGCCAAAGCCGCCGGGGCAGTTACAAGCTTCGATTTAAACTACCGCGCAAAACTCTGGAACATCTGGGGCGGTGAACAGAAAGCTGCGGAAATTATAGACGGAATTGTGCAGAATGTAGACGTAATTATCGGGAATGAAGAAGACCTTCAAAAGGGATTGGGAATACCGGGTCCCGAAGTTGCCGCTAAATCCAAACTTGATCCAAGCACATTTTTCGGTATGATTGGTAAGGTAATTAAAAAATATCCTAAGGTTAAAGTAGTTGCAACAACTCTGAGAGAAGTGCATTCCTCAAATAAACACAGCTGGAGCGCCGTTGCATGGATTAATGGGCAAACTTATACCGCTCCTACATGTGAATTGGACATTTATGACCGCGTAGGGGGCGGAGATGGATTTGCCTCAGGATTTATTTATGGATTATTGACAAATGAAGAACCTGAACAGGCTGTTAAACTAGGATGGGCTCACGGTGCGCTTCTTACTACTTATCCAGGTGATACAACAATGGCAACAATTGATGAAGTTCGTGCCTTTGCTAAAGGCGGTTCTGCTAGAATACAGAGATAATGCTTAATACACAAAAATAAGGTATAGATTTAATGCTGTTCTTTGGAAAAGGAGATGAAAATTTTGAACTCAGCAGAGAGGGATTGAAAGATTCTCTCTATTCCGCTTTGGATAAAATAGGGACAAAAAGAAAAGTTCTTGCAATACCGCCGGATTTTACAAGGTTTCATTCTCAAGCGGGAATTATTACGGAATTGGTTTGGGAATACTACAGAGAAAAGTTAACCGATATTCTTCCCGCACTTGGGACTCATAAGCCGATGACCGACCAGGAAATTAAAAAAATGTACGGCTGCACTCCGGAACATCTTTTCAGGGTTCACGATTGGCGGCATGGATTGATAACTCTCGGCGAAGTTCCGTCTGAATTTGTAAAGAAAGTATCCGATGGTTCGGTTGATTATCCATGGATTGCACAGATTAATAAACTTCTTATTGAAGGAAACTATGATCTGATTCTGTCAATCGGCCAGGTTGTTCCTCATGAAGTTATCGGTATGGCCAATTATAATAAAAATATTTTTATCGGAACCGGCGGCAAGGAAGGAATAAACAGGAGCCACTTCCTTGGAGCTGCTTATGGAATGGAGAGAATAATGGGCCGTGCGGATACACCGGTCAGGAAAGTTTTAAATTATGCCTCCGATAATTTTGCAAAAAATCTGCCCATAGTGTACATTCATACTGTTGTTGATAAAGATGAACTTGGAAATCTTGTTATCAGAGGTTTATACATCGGCGATGACATTGAATGTTTTAATTTAGGTGCAGCTCTCTCTCTCAAAGTAAATTTTGAAATGCTTGATAAGCCATTAAAAAAAGTTGTTGTATATCTCGATCCGGAAGAATTTAAAACAACCTGGCTGGGTAACAAAAGTATTTACCGTACCAGGATGGCTATTGCAGACGGAGGCGAACTAATAGTTTTGGCTCCGGGTGTAAAAGCATTTGGTGAAGATAAAGAAATTGACAGGCTCATCCGCAAATATGGATATGTTACAACACCGGAGGTACTTCAGTTTGTGAAGAATAATGATGAATTAAAAAATAATCTCTCGGCCGCTGCACATCTTATTCATGGTTCTTCCGAAAAAAGATTCCGTATAACTTATTGCCCGGGATTCATCAGCAGGGATGAAATAGAAAGTGTGAATTATAATTATTCCGATTTTAAATCCATGAATAAAATATATAATCCGGAAAAGCTCGTAGATGGATTTAACACTCTGCCTGGCGGAGACGAAATATTTTATGTTTCAAATCCCGCCCTCGGCCTGTGGGCTTATGAAGGAAGATTTAAAGATTAAAAAATTACAAGATTGCAAGATTAAAAGATTACAAGATTAAAAGAGTTCATAAAAAGCAAATTCGAAATCCGCAATTCGAAATCCGAAATAAATAGGAGTATACATGCAGTCAAATATTGGTTTAATTGGAGTCGGATTAATGGGAGAAAATCTCTCATTAAATATGGAGAGCAAAGGATTTTCTGTTTCTGTTTATGATATAGATAAAGAAAAAGTTAAAAAATTTGTAAACGGACGAGGTAGCGGGAAAAAAATAACCGGTACCTATTCTCTGGAAGAATTGACAGCTTCACTTGAACTCCCCCGTAAAATAATGATGATGGTGCCGGCCGGAAAGATAGTCGATGAAACGATTGAGCTTCTCTTGCCGCATTTATCCAAAGGAGATATCTTGATCGACGGGGGGAATACTCATTTCCCCGATACAAACCGGAGAGTAAAATATCTTGAAAGCAAAGGATTTTTATTTATCGGGACGGGAGTTTCCGGCGGAGAAGAAGGCGCATTGCTCGGTCCATCGATAATGCCGGGGGGTTCTAAAGCTGCATGGCAGCATGTAAAACCGATATTCCAGGCAATTGCCGCTAAAGTTGACGACGGCGTTCCATGCTGCGACTGGATCGGAGAGGAGGGAGCCGGACATTTTGTAAAGATGGTTCATAACGGAATTGAATACGGGGATATGCAGCTGATTGGAGAGACCTATCATATAATGAGGAATATGCTGAAAATGACCCCCGATGAAATGCATCTTGTATTTAAGAAATGGAATGAAGGAGAATTAAAAAGCTACTTAATTGAAATAACAAGTGAAATTCTTGCGTTCAAAGATGAAGACGGATCTCCTTTAGTTGATAAGATTCTGGATACAGCAGGACAAAAAGGAACGGGAAAATGGACTGCCATTACTTCCCTTGATTTAGCAGTTCCTCTTACTCTGATTACAGAATCAGTTTATTCCAGAATTTTATCATCTATGAAAGATAAACGGGTGACGGCTTCAAAATTGTTTCCCAGGAAAAGAATTGGTTTTAAAGAAAACAAAAAAGGATTTATTTCCGATTTGGGAAAAGCACTATACGCAGCAAAAATTCTTTCTTACACTCAAGGATATGAATTATTGAAATCTGCCGCAAATGAATTCAAATGGAATATAAACTACGGCGGCATCGCTTTGATGTGGCGGGGCGG
>DAISZW010000302.1:0-2500 GCA_036824595.1 Ignavibacteriaceae bacterium | reverse complement strand
GAAGGAATTTTTAATTATAAAACTGAAGCGGAAAAAATTCTGGATGCAATGATTAATAAAGAGTCGGAACCTAATGACGGTGCAATAACAAATATGTTCAACAGAAAAGAGAAGATGGTTGTATTTGTTCCTGAACCCCAGGCTGATGATTTTACAGATCCTTCTTATCATCTTCCTCATTTCTATGAACTTTGGGCAAAATGGGCGGAAAAAGAAAATAGTTTTTGGAAGGAGGCAGCCGTAACCAGCCGGGAATTTTTTAAAAAAGCTGCTCATCCGGTTACAGGTTTATTCCCGGATTATGCACGTTTTGACGGAACTCCCTTTAGTCCGTTTGGAGGAGGAAACGATAATTTTCAATACGATGCATGGCGCGTTGCAATGAATATCGCAGTTGATTATCAATGGTTTGCAAAGGATGAGTGGGCGGTTAAGCAGAGCAACAGGCTCCTGGATTTTTTTTATAACCAGGGTATAACTGAATATGGAAATCTATTTACCCTGGATGGAAAACCTCTGGGAAAAGATCATAGTACAGGATTAATAGCAATGAATGCCGCAGCTGCCATGGCCTCAACAAATGAAAATAGAAAAGAATTTGTCCGCGAATTGTGGAATGCAGATATTCCTTCGGGATTATACCGCTATTATGACAGCCTGCTTTACATGCTCGGTATGCTCCAGGTAAGCGGTAATTTTAAAATTTATAATTTTCCGGAAGAGCGATGAATAATTCAGTTCTGCCGGGAAAAAAAATCGGAAAATTATTTATATCCGTTTGTGATAATACAAATCCTTTTGAGTCTGACGGATGGAAAATATCTACGCTTGTTTCTAAAATGCAGCCTTCGGGAACTTATGAAACTGAATGGAATGCGTCTTCTTTTAGCTCAGGTGTTTATTTTTACAGATTGAAAACCAGCACCGGTTTTGTTCAAACTAAGAAATTAATTCTACTACGATAATAAACAGTTAAAAAAATAAAAAGTATTATGAGAAATTTCTTTTTAACGTTTTTTATTTTTTCCATCTTACTGCCTTCAATGATTTCTTTGCCGGATGGTAAAGAGTCATATATAACTTCAGTAAAGGGAGCTGGAACATTTACATTATCCGAGGCAGGAAAATCCACCCCTCTTCTAGTTAGTTCTCACGATTTTCCTGGAGTTATCCGTATAATAAAACATCTCCGGACGGATATCGGCAAAGTGACTGGCGCTGAACCTATGCTTTCAATTGATACAATTCCCGAAGCAAAAGAAATAGTACTGGCCGGAACTATAGGTAAGAATCATCTTATAGATAAATTAATACAAGAAAATAAACTTGATGTTAATGGAATAAAAGATAAATGGGAAACATTTCTAATCCAGGTTATTCAAAAGCCTTTTGATAATGTGGACCGTGCTTTAATAATTGCAGGAAGTGATAAAAGGGGAACAATATTCGGAATATATGATTGTTCCGAGAAAATTGGAGTTTCGCCCTGGTACTGGTGGGCAGATGTACCGGTGAAGAAACAATCGAATCTATACATACTTCCCGTTAAGTATACTTTAGGAGAACCGAAAGTAAAATACAGGGGCATTTTTATTAATGATGAAGCGCCGGCATTATCCGGATGGTCAATGGAAAAATACGGAACAGACATGTTCAATCATGAACTATATGAACATATGTTTGAACTAATTTTAAGACTCAAAGGAAATTTTCTCTGGCCGGCTATGTGGGGAAGAGCTTTCTATGATGATGATCCCTTAAATCCTAAACTCGCAGATGAATACGGAATAGTAATCAGCGCTTCGCATCATGAGCCGATGATGCGTGCACACGTTGAATGGCAGCGTTACGGAGAAGGTTCCTGGAACTATGAAAAAAATGCGGAAAAGTTGCGCGAATTTTGGAGAGAGGGTATTGAAAGAATGGGGAATTACGAAAGCATTGTTACGCTGGCTATGCGGGGTGACGGAGACGAAGCAATGAGTCCTACTGCAAATGTAGAACTGCTGCAGAAAATCGTTGAAGATCAGCGTAAAATTCTGGAAGAAGTAACCGGGAAGGATGTAACGGAAATTCCGCAGGTATGGGCACTTTATAAAGAAGTGCAGGAATATTATGATAAAGGGATGCGCGTACCCGATGATGTTACAGTATTGTTGTGTGATGATAATTGGGGAAATATCCGTAAGCTTCCGGCTTTAAATGAAAAACCGCGGAAAGGCGGCTACGGAATTTATTATCACTTTGATTATGTAGGCGGACCTAGAAATTATAAATGGCTGAATACTAATCAGATTGAAAGAGTATGGGAACAAATGCGCCTCGCATATGAATTCAATGCACGGCAGATCTGGATTGTAAATGTAGGGGATCTTAAACCGATGGAATTTCCTATAGATTTTTTTCTCGACTATGCATGGAATCCGGATGCAATTACTGCCAATGAGCTGCCTGAATATTATAAACAATGGGCGGAAGAACAGTTCGGTTCTGAGTATTC
>DAISZW010000301.1:0-2536 GCA_036824595.1 Ignavibacteriaceae bacterium | reverse complement strand
ACATACATTTCAAAAATTTCCGGGATGAAATAGTAATCGGGATTTTTTGATATCAGGTCTGCAAATAATCCCAAAGAAATTTGAGCCGGATAACAGAAGGAAGTGTTCTCTCTTTCCAAACCTTTTTCGTCAACTGTATCTGAAAGAATAACTTTAAAACCGAGCTTTGTAAAGAAATTATAATACAAAGGATAGATTGTGTGTGTGTGGAAAGATTGGTTTATCCCTACGGTCCGCCTCGGCGAGCCATCGGCGAGACGGGTTACAGCATTTTCAGGAAGTTTTACCATCGGTGCATATTTTTCAAATGTAAGATACTGCCTTTTCTTTACGAAATCGTATTTATCAGCATCTACTTTGGTTTTATGAACTATGTTGTAATATTTATTGCATGCTCCGCCGAAGGGATAAGTTTTCCCCTCGACTTCAATAAGATTTATTGTGCAGGCGAGATCGCATTTTTCTTTTCCGCCGATACAGATGAACGGTTTTTTATAGCCGACTTCTCTTTCTGCCAGCTGCTTTAAGAAAAATTCTCCTTCATGCATCAGGCCCAAATCAATTTTTTCTTTTATTTCGAGAGCAACACCGAAAGCACCCATTAAACCGGGATCAGGAGGAACGATAATATCTTTTCCGGTTAGTGCAGACATTGCAATGGGGATTGCTTTGTTGTAGCATACTCCCCCTTGCATAAATATTTTTTTCCCGACCGGACGGTTCCCTTTTACACGGTTTACATAATTCATGCAGATGGAGTAAACTAGTCCGGCTACAATATTTTCTTTGCTTATATTTTCCTGCTGAGCGGTTTTAATATCGGAGCTGATGAATGCGGAACACTGGTCGCTGAAATTCGGCGGCATATCTCCGTTCATTGCAATCGGTTCGATGTCCGTTACTTTAATTCCTAGAGACTCATGAGCAGACTCCTCAATGAAAGAACCGGTACCCGCGGAGCACGCTTCATTCATTGCATAATCTGCCGGGACTTTATTTACAATGTAAGTGTACTTGGCATCCTGTCCGCCAATTTCGAAAATCGTATCAACTTCGGGATCGAAATAGACTGCAGCAGCGGCATGTGCTACAATTTCATTTACGACTCCATCGGTTAATGCATGAAGCCCGGCTATTTGTCTGCCCGAGCCGGTTGTTCCTAAGCCGATTATTTTAATTTTTTCAGGAATTTGTCTTAATAATTCTGCATAGCATTTTCGTGAAGCCTCAACAGGATTTCCCAGCGTATATAAATAAACTGAACCGAGAATTTTATTATCTGATTTTCTAATTACTACAGCTTTTGTAGTAGTGGAACCAACATCGAGGCCGAGTATGCAAACATCGCTATCCTCGGCTTTACCTCTTTCCATTGATTTGAAGTGAACCTTGTCTTTGTAATTTTTGAGCGGGTGATGGAATACAAAAGAGCTTTTTCTTTCTATAAAGATATCGTTGAGGTCTTCAATAAGATTGACTTCATGATCGAGTCCGTAAAGTGCTGCACCGAGAGCTTCGAAATATGATGCTTCATCAGGTATAACAATATCCGGAACTTTTTTTCTAAGAAAATCTATAACAACAGAATTTTTTGTTACTCCCCCTGCAACCATTACTTTGCCTGGTTTAATTTTCTTAAGGAGATTCTCCACTTTCTCAGCCATCATGCATGACAATCCGGCAGCAACCTCTGATTTCATTATTCCTTTGTTCAACGCATGAGTACAGTCAGACTTGCAGAATACCGAACATCTTCCTGAAACTTTAAATGGTTCGGCATCTTTAGCAATCTTTATAACCTCATCGATTCCAATGTCCATTCTTTTGATCTGCTGGAGGAAGAATTCTCCGGTTCCCGAAGCGCATTGATTCCCCGTTATTACATTCGATACTTTCCCTTCATCGTCAATTGTGTAGACCATGAAGGTCTCGCCGCCGAGTGAAGCAACGGCAGAGTAAGGTTCTTTGCTTTTGTTGCAGTATGTAAATGCATATTCGGTTGCTTCAGGTTCTGAAATGGTGGTAAACTTAACGAGCTTGCGGAATTTACGGCCGGTTACGACAACCGGAATTGGATGCAAACTGATTGCTGCATGGTTGTATGGCTGCATGCCTGCCCCGTTAGCGGGGGATGTATGAGAGAATTGAAGCAGCTTTTCTTTAAAAATTTTTCTTGGATCCCCGTTATGCGGCAATGTAAGTACATCTTCAATACTAATTAGGTTATTATCTTTTCTCAACCTTACAAAAGAAATTGAGGAAGCCCCGAGGCATGCACCTATTACTTGTTTCATTTATAGTATATCGTATTGTAAAAACTGATACAAATATAATCAACTGAAGTGCGATTCGGTAGGCTATTTTTGTTAGTCAAAAATGGGATTACTTAATGTTAATTACTGCAAAATAAAAATTCTCAATATTCAATGTTCAACTCTCAATTTTCAATTCTGATAAACGGGGGATCGGGCTATATAACTCTGTAAGTTTTAATGGGCGAAGCTTCGCTTCGCCCTACAAAAGAAGAAAAATAATC
>DAISZW010000139.1:0-9209 GCA_036824595.1 Ignavibacteriaceae bacterium | reverse complement strand
TTCCTTTCTTCTTTCCATATCGCTGAAGTGGACATAGTTTAAATAAAAAGTTGGATTCACACCTTTTATTGATGTAGTGCTCCATTGCTGCCAATCCAGCCACCAAAAATCGATTCCGTCTTTTTCCATAGGATGAAGAACAAGCTTTAAATAATTTTCTGCGTACTTTTTGTTTGTAATATCAAAAGGAATATATTGTTTTGTATCCGGATCTATTCCCATTGCTTTTGCAAATTCAGGATAAATTTCTTCGTGGGGCTGAATTCCTGAAGCGGGGTGAAGATTTAGACAAGTTTTTAGATCGAGTTCATCTGTGTATTTTAAAAATTTTTGCGGATTCGGAAAGACCGATTTGTTCCATGTAAATCCCGTCCATCCGGCACTTTCACCAGCCTGATCTTTAATTTTATTCCCGTCTTTAAACCATTCTGGTTTATTTACAAGATGCCAATCCATATCGATTACAAGCACATCGAGAGGAACATTGTGAATTTTAAATTCATCAATTAAATCTTTGAATTCCTGGTCGGTGTATTTCCAATAGCGGGACCACCAGTAGCCGAATGCAAATTTTGGTGGGAGGGGAATTTTCCCGGCTATTTGTGTGAATTCTTTCAGGATGGTTTTGTAATCTGATCCATATGCAAAGAAATACCAGTCCTGCTGGTTTTTATTTGGACGAGACGCAACCCATTGCCACTCGGAGTTATCGAATAATGGTCTTTCAGAATCATCGATAAAGGTCCAGCCATCGCGTGAAAGCAGTCCTTGTTCCAATTCAACGGCTCCATTTGCCCCGTCAAGAGTTCTGGCAGTTCCCAGAAGATTTCCTTTATTCTCCATGCCGGGAATCCACCTTTTGTTCTTACTATTAAATTCAAAATCTAGAGATAAGTTTTCACTGCCGAATTTACCCGAATTTATTTTGTATTTCAGAATCATAGATTCCGTTTTAATCTGAAGATATCCTGCCGATTCATTCTTCTCGAATTTTGGTGCAGGCAAGTTCCTATTTACAAATGTTAAAGATGCATGATCCTCGAATTGTCCGTCTTCACTCCATTCCATTCTGACAATACGGGGCGTTAGAATTGTGAAGCGGGCATTTCCTGAAATTACAACAGCCTCAGGACGGGCTTTTCCATTATAGTTTTGTGAAAATATTTGAAGAGGAAGGATTAAAATGAGAATAATAAAAATTGGAAGGTGCTTCATAGTTTATAAAATTCAGATAATTTTAGAATGCTTATTTAATCTTATAACTTCAAATAACTGTAAACTATTTACTATCTTTCAAAATTCTTCCCTTCGCCTTGGCTCGCCAAGGCAAACAGGTTGGGTATTTAGGGAACCTTATGCCTGGTTTTTATTTAGCAGTTTTTGCTATCTTTAATGCAACATTCCAAGAGTCATATGTAGAGCTGATAGCAAAAATTGAAGGTTTGTATTCTATAAGGACTCTCTAAGTTTGGCAAAGTTCTTTCATCAAAATTCTTAGGATGAAAATAAAAAAGGAACATACTCTAAATCTATCCTGCCCTTATCTGAATCTCTATAATTGCATTCAGGCAATAATTTTAATTTTTAAATATCCAATTTTTATATTTCTTTTGGAAAATAATTATAAATATCTTTTCTATGCAGGATGCGAACAAAAATTACTTTCTCTTCTTCAATAAAAATACCGATCCTGTAATCTCTAATTCTGATCCTGTATGCATTCTTGAATCCTTCCATTTTCTTTAGTTGTTTTAATTCTCTTTTATCATGTGCTTTTTTAATCTCTTCAAGTTGAGATTCTATTTTCTTTTTTAGAGAAAAATCTTTTATTCTTTTTAAATCTTTTAGGAAAGAACGCTCGAATAGGGTTTCCATTATTTCTTTAATTCTTTTAAGATTAACTCCTCTTTTACATAATCTTCTTTTTTCCCTTCAAGCATGGCTTTATATAATCCAATATCTTCTCTTTCTTCATCAGAAATCATATATGCTTTTATGCCTAACCTCTCAGCAAGGGACTTTAAAAGCTGTAGTTCGGTTTCTTTCTCACTAGTTAAAAGTAGGTTTTTCAATGTATCATCCTTAAAAGTTTTTGTCATCTCAGTTAATTATACTAAATATACTACAAATAATAATTCTTTTTTATTAAAAGCGAATTTGTTTATCAATTTAGGTGTTTGAAGCGAAGCCTTTATCAATCCATTTTCTTAACTTAGTAACACTAATTACAGCAATGCCTCAACCTTACTACCTTGTTTTGGATAATGAGCTAATAAGGTTGAAAATGCTGCTTTCATCTTACGTTACTAAGGTAAATAGGATAATTTATCGTTCTACATTTTTTAGAGATTTCAAATATCTCAATTACAGAAAAAGGGCTGAATTTACAGCTTATAAAGGATGCTGACTAAATATCTAATCCCCTTAACTGATTGAATTTATTTTACTTATAACCGGATAGAGTGATTTATTTAATTGTTCCAAAGCCGCACTTTAGGTGATTTCCTGATTGAATCGGCAAAGGCAAAGGTTTTACCTGTTGAAGCTTTTGCTGATAAAACTTAGAGCATCCGAAAGTCCGGTACGCCAATATTCCCATTCATGTACACCATCTCTGACTCTAAATTCATGCGGAATATTCAGATCTGACATCAGAGTATGTAAAGCAATATTCCCTTTATAAAGAAAATCGTTATCTCCGCAATCGAGATAAAATCTTACGGAATTTTTTTGATTCTCCGGCATGTTCTTCACAAGATATAGTATACTGTTCTTATTATAAAAATCTGTTATTCTGTCTTTTCCCTTTTTTGTTCCTCCCATAATAGCAGCAAATTGATTGTCATACTGTTCGTCAGGCATTGTTATTATTTCTTCGTCTGTTCTAACAGCCGCGCTTAATGCACTGCAAGCAGCAAACATATCAGGATATTTAATTGAATAAAGCAATGAACCGAATCCGCCCATCGATAGACCTGCAACTCCGCGGTATTCCTTTTTGCTCCTGCACCTGTAGTTCTTTTCAATGAAAGGAATTAATTCCCGGATAAAATAATCTTCATATCTATAATTTCCATCGGCATCATTCATATAAAATGTCAGCTTTGCATCAGGCATTACAATTATCGCGGGAGCTATTTTCCCGCTGCTGATTGCCTCATCAACAATTCTCTGCATTTCTCCGAACTGAATCCATGCCGTATGATCATCTGTACGGCCATGGAGAAGATAGACGACCGGATAACTTCGATTAGAATTTTCGTATCCTGCAGGAAGGTATATTGAAAATTTTATATCTTCTTTAAGTATTGAGCTTTTAACAATGCCGTTTTCATAAACTTTACTTTGTGAAGCCATGCTTTGAGCCTCAAGCTGAAATATTATAATTAATGATAGGAAAAGTGTAAGATAAATCTTCATTTAGAATTTCCTTCGTAAAATATTTCGAGCAGTTCAAGCACAGCTTTTTCAGTTTTCTTGTCTTTGTCAAGTTCAGGTTCCCAGATGTTTACCGAAACCGCTGCAACTTTTTCTTTTATTGAGTTAAAAAGATTTTTCAATTCAGAAAGTCGAGGACCTCCCGGTGTTGGATAAAGCATTGCAGGTGCGTCAAGCGGGTTAATTACATCCGTATCCAGATGAATATAAATATTTTCTTCCTTATTGCATTCGCCGGTAAGCTCTTCTAAATTCTTCGGCTGTCTTATTCGTGAATTTTTTAATGAAACCGATTCTTCTTTATCAAGATTACGGCAGTCAAAAATGATTACTTTTTGTTCAGGCAATGAATCCAGTTCAAGATCGGAAAGCATGACCGGTTCTTCATGTCCGGTTAGAATTGCAAGGGACATCCCGCCGATGAATCCTGAAGGAGAAGTTTTATAAGTATTAAAATCGCCGTGGGCATCCAGCCACAGCAGTGCCGGATCAAAACCGCTTTCTTTAAGTCCTTTTAAAACGCCGAAAGTTTTATGGCAATCGCCGCCTATAGCAATGGGGAGTTCTTTTTTAGCAGCGGCAGCCTGAACAAACTCTGCTATTTTCTTGTTTAAAACAGTAATTATTTTATTGGTGGAAGAATCTTTACCTTCATATAAATTCTCGATCCACCCATCCTGTTTTATTGAATGGAAGTCGGTTCTGTATTTATCCAAGAAATATGGAGAGAATATTACTTTGGCCGGTTTCATAAATTAATAATCAGTTTAAAAATTATAAGATTAAGTTTTAAAATTCAGATATCTCTTTCCCAGGATTCTTTTTCACCGTCGATGATGGAAAACAGCGGGTTGCATTCCGGAGCCTTAATCCTCCTTAATGCAAAATATTTTTTCCTGTCTCTTCTCCACAATTTTTTCATTAAATGCCCCAATTCAAACATTATTTGTCCGGATGGAACAGAAATTTTTGATGCTGCTGTGCCTGGGTTCAGCTTGGTTATATCGAAAATAAATCCTCTCTTTGCTGCTTCTTCATACAGAACCGACAAATATAAATCTATTGCATGTATTGGTTCAGGATGAACCTTAAAACGCTCCAGCTGGGGATGAAATTTGTATCCATTTGTTTTTCCCTCCAAAACTTTTTTTGCCAGCAGACTTTCTCTCCAGCATGCAATTAATCCTTTTGTATCGAGATATTTCGGATGAAGACTCCAGAGTCTCATAATCCTTAAAGTTTTTAACCAAATTTATTTATTTATTTTAAATCTTAACAAGCTGCCTTCAATCATTGCCGGAATTATAATTTCTTTCTGCTCATTCAGCATGAAGTCCGCTGGTCCGCCGATTGGAGCCTGGTTTACGGCTTCGGTTTTTTTATCATTAACATTAATTTTAAGAATCATTCCTTTTTGTTCAAATGCAACCCAATCCGTAACAAGGATTGTATTTTCATTCATGATAGCTATTCCGTCAAAAAGACCTTGCCTATCGCTGACTTTTGTGAATGTTTTCTGGTCTTTATCCAATTCAATATAGCCGACTTCGCCGTTTGTCTGATTATCGGAACCGAAACCAACGGTATACAGCCTGTTTTTGTTTTTGTCAAATACTAAACCGTTCGGACCGCGGAGAATATCATTTAAAAATAATTCTTCAAAAGAAGATTTCACACCGAGATGAACAATGAAAATTTTATTCAGATCGGTTGCAGAAACAAATAATGTAGAATCATCTTTTACTGCAATATCATTCAGGAAAGCAGCTTTTGTTTCCGACATGTCGATATCAAACTTCTTTTCTCCTGAAGAGATATCGAATGCGGATACTCTATCAATATCTGCTGTATAAAGTATTCCTTTAAGAATCACGGTCCCTTTAGGCGCATTTAAACCCCTGGCAAAAACTGAATCTCCGGCAGCACCAGATTTGCTGATCTTCCAGATAATTCCGTCGCCGTCTTTTCCAACAGGATTCAGTTCTTTTCCCAAATCGGAGACATAGTAGTAATTAGCGTCTTCTGCAATGCTTTCCGGATGGTGCAGCGGAAATTTATTTATTTTTTCCTGTGCTGAAGCAGAAGCGATTAAAATAAGATACAGGATAAAAAATGCAGATCTGTTGAATAGAACTTTCATATTTTAACCTTTTTTTGTTTGACAAAAAATTTTCCAAAAAATTGTAGGTCGAAGCGAAGCTTCGACTTGAAAAGATAATGTAAATCCAAAACTAAGCATAAAATAAAAAAATATTGGACGAAGCTGGCGCTTCGTCCTACAATCTGCACAAAAAGTTTTAATTCTTAAATTCCCGGTGCATATGGGAACTCTAAACTTTCATAATATTCCAAGGTTTTATCCGGCTTTTCTAATTCGTCGGGTATAGGCTTCCGGGAAAATGTCTGGAAATAAAGTACGCAGGCATTTCTCCACCAGACAGCCTCCTTTTCCTGGACATTCAGCAACGATTGGACATGCTCGAATCTTTCATCGTCAACTTTTCCTTTTAACGAATTCCAGGTCTTCTGCATTTCACGCACACCTTCAACGCCATCGTAGTACCGATGACAAATTTCTTCCCAAAGTGTTCTTCCGGATCTCATCTTGTAATCCCATGGGAGATGATGAAACCAAAGCAGGTATTCATCGGGACATGATTCAAGCGAAGAAAACTTCTCTCTTATCGGGGGATGGTATTGACTTACTGCATTGCTCCCGGTTTCGGTTCTGTCAAAACCGATTCCGTTTGAATCAGCACGATGATAATACACTGAAGTCCAGTCCGCACGGTGTTTATCTTTTATCCATGGACCTGGTCCGTAATGATGATCCCATCCCATTATATGATGTAAACCTAGAGGAGTCATATAATTCACGCAGTTTTCTCTTGAAGCCATCATCATCGATTTAATGGGCTCAACGACTTGCGGATCATTTGAAAATGTCATTCTTATCCATTCCTCTGCAATTGCTTCCGATGTAAGCTGATGATCCCATGCTAATCTTCCGTAAGCATACCAGTTAGACTGCAGGAAAAGATGTCCGGTCCAGTTTCTATCTGTTCCGACATTTGATACTCCGGCAATTCCGGTAAGCGAATGATTGTCAAGCGTGCCGTCAATTATTTTAGCAACTGTAGATCCTTTTCCTTTTGCATATGTATCTGAGTCAAGAAGCTCTTCGAACAATGGACCTACATAAACAAGCTGCGTTCCTTGTCCCAGGTATTCTAATGTAATTTGAAGTTCCGCCATTAAATTGGTATTGGGAATACCGCCGAACAAAGGATGAAACGGTTCACGGGGCTGAAAATCTATTGCCCCGTTTTTCGCCTGTATTAAAACATTGTCTCTAAACTTTCCATCCAGAGGTTTAAATTCATTATAAGCTTGTTTATGGCGGTCCTCAGGGACATTATTATCGTAGACAAATGCTCGCCACATCACCACTCCGCCGAAAGGCTTTACAGCATCCGCAAGCATATTTGCACCGTCGGCATGATTGCGTCCGTAGTTCTGCGGTCCGGGCTGTCCTTCGGAATTTGCTTTTACGAGGAATCCGCCGAAATCAGGAATGAGAGAATAAATTTCCTTCGCCTTATCCGCCCACCACTGCTGAACTTCTTTATCCAGCGGATCTGCTGTTTTCAGTTTTCCGATTTCAACCGGTGCACTAAAACGTGCAGTTAAATAAACTCTGATTCCGTAAGGACGGAAGACATCTGCAAGTGCCGCTACTTTTAAAAGATATTCATGGGTTAACACAAAGGCATTTGCATTAACATTGGTCAGAGCAGTTCCATTTATTCCTAATGAAGCAACAGCACGTGCATAATCGAAATACCGCGTATCAATATAATCAGGAAGCTTATGCCAATCCCAGATAGAAAATCCTGAATATCCTCTTTCGACCGTACCATCAAGGTTATCCCAGTGATTAAGCAGTCTAAGTTTTATTTTGGGAACAGATGTTATTTGAATACTTTTTATATCCCGATTTGTCTGGAGCATTCTTAAAAAATAAAAAACTCCATATAGAACTCCGACATCCTCATTAGCTGTAATCACTGTCGCTTTCCTGCCATTAATTTCGGAAGTGCGGATGATGAAACCTTCCGGTTCAAGTTTTCCAATATCATCCTTAAAATCTGCTTGAGATAAATTTCTTAAATTTTTATAAATTCCTGCTGCTAAAATTCCATCCCGGTCAATTTCAGTAACTTCAGGAATTCCGGAACCGAGCAATCCTTCCAATCCTTTTTGAATCTCATTTCTTGCGGCAGTTATTGTTGACGAATTTCCTTCCATCATATATCCGGTAATTAAATTTTTATAATTATTCAGCAATTGCTGATCCTGTATTAAATTGTACCTTAACCAGAGACGGTAGCCGTCTTCAGCTATTAAATCACCGGTAAAAAATATGGAACAAAGAAAAAGCAGGATTGAAATTATTGTTTTCATTGTGATTCCGGATTAGTTTTTATTTAGTATGAATTTTTTTGTTAAAATATTTTTCATTAGAAAGGAATAAATTTCTTTACCGGAGATAAATTGTTCGTTTTGGATTTTAATGAATTAAAATTAGAAATATAATAGAATGTGCAAAGTCCCGATTAAAGGAATTATAAATATATAATTATATCAAACCTTTTCTAATTGCCTTTGCCACAGCTTCCGACTGCGAGTGCACATGGAGTTTGTTATAGATGTTCCTGATATGATGACGAACGGTATCAATGCTGATAAATAAGTTATCCGCAGTTTCCTGGTAGCTTTTCCCTTTGGATAAATCAATTAATACTTCTCTTTCCCTTTTGCTGAGCAGAGAATCATCATTCTTTTTATTAGAAACATTTTCCTGAAATAGGGAAATTACTTTTCTTGCAATATGAGAATTCATGGATGATCCGCCTTCAAATACATCTTTAATTGCCTGGAGAAGCTGGGCCGGCGGTGTTTTCTTTACAAGGTAGCCGGATGCACCGGCGCATAAAGCATCAAAAATCTGCTGGTTGTCTTCGTACACCGTAAGCATTATAGTACTGACGGACGGATATTTTTCTTTTATTTTTTTAACACCTTCAATCCCGTTCATCCCGGGTAATGCAATATCCATCAGAACAACATCGGCACTATTTAATTTTTCCTGGGCAAATAAAGATTCGCAGTCTTCATATGAAGCAATGCATGAGAAACCATCCGTGCCGTTTATTAAGGAAGCAAGGCTTTCTCTTATAATTTTATTGTCTTCAACAATAATTACGCTGATCATTTTTATCCTGAAAGTCAATTAAATTGCAAGAAGTCAGGAGACAGTAGACAGCAGATAGAATAATAAATTCGATTATTCATTATCTGATATTTTTTGTTAATATGCACTTAATAACTTACTTACTTCTTCTGCGGAATTTAGAAGACAATCATTATAAATATACTCTAAATCTAGTGCAAGAATTAAATAATATTTGCATTCTTCTAAAGAACCCTCCGAGATGTTAAAAAATCTTGCCTTATCATTCTTGCCTCTTTTCTTATATCCTTCAGCAATATTTGCAGGAATTGAGACAGCCGCTTTTCTAAATTGAGCAGTTAAGCCAAAAATCTCTTCTTTAGGAAATATTTTTGTAATTTTATAAACTTCTAAAACAAATTAATGAGCTTTTTGCCAAACGATTAATTCTCTAAAACTCTTTGATTTTTCCATTTTAATACCCCTTTGTTAATTTTAATTATTAAATTGTTTTATTCCTCCTGACTCCTGTCTTCTG
>DAISZW010000138.1:4903-9250 GCA_036824595.1 Ignavibacteriaceae bacterium | reverse complement strand
ACTATCTGAAATAGTATTATTTATTCTCGGGATGCTATCTTAATTAAATATTAAAGATTCCTGGAATAATATGAACTTTTCGGAATCTAAATCATTGCACCTGAAAATTGTATTTAATATGTTTATCTTCAATAAATGAAAAGAAAATTTTACATATTACTCCTGGCTTCACTCTTTTTCGCTGCGAATACGGCTCTTCCGTTTACACTGCACATCTGCCAGATGATGGACATGTCGGAATTCTGTGAGCATATGACTGCAAAAGAAGATTCCTGCTGCGATGAAGGAAAAGAAGCCGATGTTTACATTACTTCTGCTTATGATCAATGCTGTTCTGCTGAAATAATCGATCCATCTTTGAAGGAAAATTATCTGGGATCAAAGACTGAATCTGCTCAGCGGGTAGAATTCATAATTTTACATTTCGATTCAAATCTCTCTCCTCTTAAAACCAATTTTAATAAAACTAATATTGATATTTCCCCGCCTCTGTCAAGCTTCAATAATTTATATTTAATCAATTCGATACTTCTCATTTAAAACTCCAAAGAAATTATCTTGGCTGTTGAACAAAGATGCTGAAATAAACCTGTCTGCCGGCCCGCTCCGACTCGTCGGAGACGAGGCGAGCAGGCAGATTCAGCATGACATTCTTTTTTAGCCAGCCGCCAATTGAATTTAATCGTATAACAAAGCTGAGCATTATGCTCTTTAATAAAATCGGAGTTTATCGATGATTGAAAAAATAATTGACTGGAGTTCAAAAAACAGATTCCTGGTCATACTTGCTTATATAATTATCGCGGTATGGGGAATTTATTCTGTTATAAATCTTCCGGTCGATGCAATACCTGACCTTTCGGAAAATCAGGTAATAATATTTACCGAATGGATGGGAAGATCTCCTGAAATTGTGGAAAACCAGGTTACATTCCCGATCGTTTCTGGATTACAGGGTCTGCCGGATGTAAAGGCAGTCAGAGCTTCTTCTATGTTCGGGATGTCTTTCGTGTTCGTAATCTTTGAAGATAATGTAGATACTTATTTCGGAAGGACAAGAGTGCTTGAAAGGATGAACACAATCCAGGCGCAGCTCCCTCCCGGAGTTGTTCCTTCACTTGGACCGGACGGTACCGGCGTCGGACATGTATTCTGGTATACAGTCGAAGGGGAAGGTTACGATTTAGGAACTTTAAGATCAATTCAGGATTGGTACATCCGATACAAGCTGTCCGCAGTTGACGGGGTAGCAGAAGTGGCAAGCATCGGCGGTTTTGTAAAGCAGTACCAGGTTGATGTTAATCCATCAAGTCTGCGGGCTTACAATCTTTCGGTTTCTGATGTTGTAAATGCAGTACAGAGGAGCAATAATGAAGTCGGCGGGAAAATAGTTGAAGTAAGTGATGCCGAATATTTCGTGCGCGGTCAGGGTTATATCCAGGATAGAGAAGATATAGAAAATACGGTTGTCTCGAGTAAAAACGGGATTCCGGTTTTAATAAAAAACATTGCCGATGTACAGCTCGGCGGTGATATAAGACGCGGAGCATTGGAGAAGGACGGCAAGGGTGAGGTAACCGGGGGCATAATTGTAATGCGGACAGGCGAAAATGCTCAAAAGGTGATTGAAAGAGTAAAAGAGAAAATTAAAGAAATATCGCCGGGACTTCCCGAAGGCGTTAAGATAATTCCTTCCTATGACCGAAGTATATTAATTAAAGAAGCTGTCGGAACTCTTGAGAGAGCTTTAATTGAAGCATCTATAACAGTTTCAATAATGGTAATGATTTTTCTGCTTCACTTCAGAAGCATAATTAGAATTCTGATTGAACTTCCTATCTCTATCCTTATTGCATTTATTCTGATGTACACATTCGGAATTTCCTCGAACATTATGAGTCTGGGAGGAATTATACTTGCAGTCGGGGTAATTGTCGATTCCTCTATTGTTCTTGTGGAAAATGCATATAGGAACCTGGCTAAAGCACTGGAAGAAAAAAAGCACCTTACGCCGGATGAATATAAAAAGATTTCGATTGACTCGGCTAAACAGGTCGGGCGTGCAATCTTCTTTTCGGAATTAATTATTCTTGCTTCATTTCTTCCGGTTTTTCTGCTTACCGGTCAGGAAGGAAAATTATTTCATCCGCTTGCATACACAAAATCTTTTGCAATGCTCGGGTCCGCAATAGTTGTTATTTCTTTGATACCGGTTTTAATGACTATGCTGATGAGAGGAAAATTCAAGCCTGAACAAAAAAATCCCACTACAAGATTTTTTATTAGAATTTACGAGCCTGTTATCCACTGGGTTTTAAAGCATAGAAAAATCACTATAGCTGTAAACCTTGCAGCCCTGCTTATCACCATTCCGATGATAATGAATACAGGTTCGGAGTTTATGCCTCCGCTTGACGAAGGTTCAATTCTTTATATGCCCGTAACTTTACCCGGCGCATCAATTACCGAAGTAAACAGGATTTTAATGGAGCAGGATAAAATTATTAAATCAATTCCGGAGGTTCATCATGTTTTGGGAAAAACAGGGCGCGCTGAAACTGCTACCGATAATGCACCGCTAAGCATGATAGAAACAATAATTATGCTTAAACCTAAAAGCGAATGGCGGCCGGGTATTACAAAACAGGATATTGTTGCAGAGCTTGATCAAAAACTTCAGATTCCCGGCGTTACAAACGGATGGACCCAGCCGATTATCAACCGTATTAATATGCTTGCAACCGGTGTAAGGACGGATATCGGTTTTAAAATTTTCGGACCTGATTTGGATACTTTGGAAGCTTATGCGGTTAAAACAGAAAATCTTCTGAAGAATGTAAACGGTGCTGCAGATGTTGTTGCCGAGAGAGTGCAGAATGGTTATTACCTGGACATCCAGGTAAAAAGAGAAATGGCTGCCAGATATGGAGTGAATATAAAAGATCTGCAGGATATTATCGAAACTGCTATCGGAGGACAAAATCTTGGAATTGTAATAGAGGGAAGAATGCGTTTCCCTATCAGAATGCGCTACAGCAGGGACTTTCGCAATAGTGTTGAGGACCTTAAGAACCTGATTGTACCTGTTTCAACTCAGAGCGGCATGAACGGTTTAAGCTCATCAATGACTTCAATGAGTGGTTCTGCTACAGCAAAAAATCCGACCGGTATGTCATCAATGCGTAGTTCGAACCAAACAAATTTTGTATCGCAGCCAATTTCCGGTTCGCCGGAAACAAAATATTCCTTGACAAGTACCTTGCCGGTTTCAACAATCTATCTTCCTTTATCAACATTGGCCGATGTAAAAATTCTAACCGGTCCGCCGATGATAAGCAGTGAAAACGGAATGCTCCGTTCTATAGTTTTTATGAATACACGGGGAAGGGATATGGGAAGTGTTATGGATGATGCGAAAAAAGCAATTGAAGAAAATTTAAAACTTCCTCCGGGATATTCATATTCATGGAGCGGTCAGTATGAAAGTAAAATAAGAGCACAGCGCACGATTGAAATAATTATGCCTATTGTGTTTGTCCTGATTTTTCTGCTCCTCTATTTAACTCTGAAAAATTATGTGGAAGCGGGGGTTGTAATGCTTTCAGTTCCTTTTGCACTTATAGGAGGAATGTACATGATTTATATTCTTGGTTATAACTTTTCAGTCGCTGTTTGGGTTGGGTTTATTGCTCTTTACGGAATAGCCGTTGAGACCGGAGTTGTAATGGTTGTTTATCTGCATGAAGCTTTAGACAAAAGATTAAGAGCGCATCAGCGGGGAGAACGAGGTGAAATTACAAAGCGTGATATTTATGAAGCTACCGTTGAAGGTTCGGTCCTGAGACTAAGGCCGAAATTAATGACCGTTGCAACTGCAATGGTTGGCCTCATACCGATAATGTGGTCAACCGGGACAGGCTCCGACGTGATGAAGCCTTTAACTTCCCCGATGATCGGCGGACTGCTGACTTCCGCTATTCACGTTCTTGTGGTAACGCCTATTTTATTTGCATTTATGAAAGAGCGCGCGTTAAGAAAAGGCAAACTTGAAATTTCTAAAATGTCCGGTTGGATGAAGGAGGGTGGATAACATGAAACATGGAAGATGGAAAATGACTGCCTGCTCGCCTCGTCTCCGGGGCCGGCAAGGCAGGGAAGATGGAAGATGGAAAATGGCATCCGGTATCAAGTATCCAGTATCCGGCATCCGGTATCCGGCATTCTTTATCCGCCTTCCTTCAGCTTCAGTTTTTGTAATCTGTGTTTTATTGTTTTTTTCAACTCCTGAAGCATATGCTCAGTCGGTTGATTCCTTAATAAGTGAAGCAATGATCAATAATCCGCAGT
>DAISZW010000138.1:0-4803 GCA_036824595.1 Ignavibacteriaceae bacterium | reverse complement strand
TATGCTCAGTCGGTTGATTCCTTAATAAGTGAAGCAATGATCAATAATCCGCAGTTGAAAGCTTTGGAATCGAGAATTAAATCAGCCGAATATAAAAGTGAAGGTGTAGGGTATCTTCCCCCGCCTGAAATCGGCTTGGAATTCAGCCAGGTGCCGTTTGAAAATCCAAATCCTTTTAACCAGGCTCTTTCTCAAAATCTGTCTGTTTCACAAATGTTTATGCTGGGTGGAAAACTTAATGCAATGACTAAAGCCGAAAGAAAAAATATTTCGATATCAGAGAAGGAATATGAAGCATACAGACTTCAATTGATTTCCCAAATCAAATCTAAATATTATGAAATCTGGATGAATGAACACCACATGGAATTGAGAGAAGAAAATATTAATCTTCTAAGGAATCTCTTCAAATCAACTGAAGTGCTTTATACTACCGGCAAGGCAAAGTATTCCGATTTGCTAATGATTAAAGCTGAACTTGCCTCAAGCGAAACGCAGTACAAAGTATTTGAGAATGAAGTATCAGCCGCCTTATTCCGGATGAATGCGCTTCTGGGCAGGGATTTAGATAATAAAGATTTGGAAGTCTATCATGCTTGGTCAATCGACTCTTTAAATTATTCACCCGAAGAGCTCGAGGAGATTTTAAGTTCATCTAATCCTGAAATTCAAAAGATGGAGCAGATGATTGAAATGAATAAACTGGAAATTGCTGTGAGTGATAAAGAACTGATTCCCGATTTAATGCTGCAGGGAATGATAATGAGAATGCAGCGAGGAATGTTCGTTACCACAAAAACTCCGGTTCATATGTTAGACGGCATGGGTGAAACAGAGTATATGTATGCAGTGATGGCTTCAATAACTCTTCCGTTTGCTCCCTGGTCGGCAGGTAAATATTCTGCAAGAGAAGAAGAACTTAACAGTACAATCAGCGGTTTGTCGTCTGAAAAATATGATATGCAGAGAAGAATGATTTCGGATTTAAAAGGAACGATTGAAAGGCTGAAAAGCGCAGGGGATCAGGTTAGTTTATATTCCAACCAGGTAATTCCTTTATATAAAGAAACTCTGGAAGCACAGTTGTCGGAATTCCTGAATTCACGGATTTCAATTAATGATTTAATAAGCACAATGCAGATGCTTGTAATGAAAGAGGAAGAAGAAGCTGAATTCAAGATGAATTATCAGATGATTTTTAGTGAAATTGAAAGTATGGTGGGGAAAAGATTAAGCAAAACAAAAGAATAAAGAGGATAAAAATGAAAAGAATAAAGAGAATAAAAATGAAATTTACCAAAAAAGCATTAATGATAATTCTTGCAATTAGCTTTATACTAACCGGCTGCTCCAACAACAATGAGCAGGAAAATGAGTCTGAAACTTCAGCTAAAAAAGAATATTATACATGCACAATGCATCCCCAGGTAATTTCTGATAAACCGGGCGTTTGTCCGATTTGCAATATGGAATTAGTAAAAAAGATTCAAAATGAAGAAAGTAATGCTGCCGAGGATATGGAAGGGATGGTTTCACTGAGCGGAAGAAAACAGGTGCTGGCTGATGTAAGTACAATTGAGGCAAAAAATGAAAAGCTTGATCAGGAGTTTGCTTCATACAGTTATTTGGATTTTGTGGAACAAAACAGAGTAACTATTTCGGCAAGATTTAACGGGAGATTGGAAAAATTATTTGTAAACAGCACAGGTGACTATGTAAAGAAAGGGGATCCGTTATTTGAAATCTACAGCCCGGATTTGGTGCAGGCACAGAATGAGTATTTAATTGCTTTGCGGAATTCAAAAAATGAGTCGGGTTTAAAGATTCTCAATTCAGGATCTTCAGAATATTCCCTGCTGAATGCATCAAAAGAAAAACTTCTATTGCTGGGAATGATGCCGGAACAAATTAAGGAAATAGAATCGTCCGGAAACATTCAGTACAATTTCACTTATTATTCTCCATTCAGCGGAACGGTAATCGAAAAGAAAGTACAGGAAGGGATGTACATTAATGAAGGAGCCGCTATTTATGAAATTGCCGATCTATCCGCTCTCTGGAACATAGCTGAAATATATGAGACTAATTTATCGGCAATCAAAGTTGGAAGCAAAGCTATACTTCATTTGGCCGCCTACCCCGGTGAGGATTTCGAGGGCAAAGTTACTTTTATTTATCCTGTTGTAAACCAGTCATCCAGGACAGTGAAAGTGAGAAGTGAATTTGCAAATAAGGGTGGTAAATTAAAGCCGCAGATGTACGGTGAAACTGTATTTCATTCTTCCAACGGAAACGGAATTCTTGTCCCGGCAGATGCGGTGATATTTACAGGCAAAAAAGCAGTTGTTTGGATAAAAACCGGAGATAGAACGTTTGAGGCAAGGGATGTTCAAATCGGCGGAAAGTATGAGGATAAGTACCATATTGTTTCCGGAGTACAGCTGGGTGATGAAGTGGCGGCAACGGGAGGATTTTTAATTGATTCTGAAAGTCAGCTCAAATCAGGTACAGCACCGGCTCATCAGCATGAACAAACGAAAATGAAAGAAGTGGAACCTCAAGATCATTCTTCCCATTCGCAGATGCAGACAGAGAGTAGCGAAAATATAGTAAGAGAAAAAAATGTTAAGGTTTCTTCAATTGATGAAAACAAGGACGGCAAAGTTTTTCAGTGCCCGATGGATTTTGAAGTTATATCGGATGCACCGGCCGACTGCCCAATTTGCTTTATGGAACTCGAAGAGTTTACAATTAATGAAGCACAAAAAAATTTAACCGATTAATTAACGTAGAACAGATTATTTATCTGTTCATTAATGGAAATGGAAAATGCAAGAAGAAAGAAGACAGAAGATAGAAGACAAGAGCACGCAGAAACAGCTCCATAGGAGCGATATAATTTTCATGGAATAAGGAAAAGGAAAAAGGAAAAAGGAAAAAGATGCAAATTTTTTAAAATTAAATGTAACGGAATATTTGAATTCACAACTTAACTTTGAACTGCTAATCAATTAAAGGAGATAGAAATGTCGCTTAAAAACTTGAAACTGGTATCCACCTTAATTGTAGGAATTTTATTCTTTACTGTATCAAATGCCCAGATAAAAGAATATGATAAAGAGGACTCAAAAACTGAAATACAGAAGATCGATCATAAAAATTATAAACCGGGTGAAAAAAAACCGTGGAATGAAGTATGTCCTGTTAGAGGCGGAAAGATTAACAATAAAGTTGCTGCCGTTCAATATAACGGCAAAAGCTACGGATTCTGCTGCGGGGGGTGTGATACCAAATTTAAAAAAGATCCGCAAAAATATTCCAAAAATTTGAGTGACGACGGGAAAAAATTTGTGGGAAAAAAGTCTTAACTTTAATGTAGAATGGAAATAATTATCGGTTTAGGATTCATAGTTATAATTGCTTTATTTGCAGTAAGAAAATTTAAAAAAACATCCGAAAGAAAAGACTGCTGCAGGTAAGTATTTTATTTTGTAAAGTTGATTATATTTTTTACTTATCTTTAGGTTATGGTTTTGAGAAATAAACACCTGGTGTTAAAAATGAAAAAAATATTTTCAGCTTTATTTGTTTTTATCATATTTATTTCTTCTTCCTGCAGCAACCCCACTGAAAATGATCCTGATAAAAATAACCAGACAAACTGGGTGCTAGTATGGAATGATGAATTTGAAGCCGAAGGTCTACCTGATCCGCAGAAATGGAGCTATAATGTCGGCGGAGATGGATGGGGAAATAATGAACTCCAATATTATACCGAAAACAGAAGTGAAAATGCCAGAACTCAGCAGGATTTTTTAGTTATCGAAGCCAGAAAGGAAAATTATGAAAGCAGGAATTATACCTCTGCAAGATTAGTTTCCCGCGGAAAAGGAGACTGGACTTACGGCAGGTTTGAAGTCCGTGCTGTTCTGCCGACTGGAAGAGGCACATGGCCTGCAATATGGATGCTTCCGACTGAATGGAACTACGGAAACGGCGGATGGCCCGATAACGGTGAAATTGATGTCATGGAGCACGTCGGTTTTAATCCGGGCGTTGTTCATGCCTCAATACATACCGGTGCCTATAACTGGCCTGAAAATACTCAAAAAACTTCTACTATAAATGTTCCTGATGCCCGTACAAATTTTCATGTTTATACTATGGAGTGGTACCCGGACAGCCTGTGTATGTTTGTTGATTCAACTAAATATTTTACATTTCGAAAAGAAAGCGATGACTGGAGGGTCTGGCCTTTCAACAAAAATTTTCATTTTATCTTAAATATAGCAGTCGGCGGCAATTGGGGAGGACAGCAGGGTGTGGATGATAATATTTTCCCTGCAAGAATGCTGATTGATTACGTGCGTGTTTATAAAAAGGAATAGCGGATTTAAACTGCTCTTTCCTAAATCAGATTTAAAAATTCAATTCCTCAGTGCAAAAAATTAAAGATAATTCTCTAACTCTTAATTTTTTCTGAACTAAACTTCTGTGAGCGTAATAATTGTATAAAATTCTTTCGTTTCTATTAATTTTTTTGTATACAGCGTCTATTTCCGGTCAGGATGAAAGACAGTATGAATTGAATGAAATTATTGTCACCGGCGGAAGAATGCCCGTATCCTTTAATGAATTAACTAGAAGCGTATTAGTATTAGACAGTGAAGAGATAAAAAACCTGCCTGCCGAAAATTTATCTGAATTACTTCAATACGCCGGCAGTGTTGATATCCGGCAGAGAGGTTTATTCGGTATTCAATCCGATGTAAGCATCCGGGGCGGCACTTTCGATCAATCTTT
>DAISZW010000137.1:3846-9322 GCA_036824595.1 Ignavibacteriaceae bacterium | reverse complement strand
ACCCGATCTGGCCTTCGACAATAATGTTAATACCGCCTGGGGGTCGGGCGATTATGCGCCGCAATGGATTCAAATTAAACTTAATAAAGAAATTAAAATCAGTCGTATCGATCTAGTAATCGATCAATGGCCTTCAGGTGAGACTGTACATCAAATATGGGCTAAGGGAGATGGACCGGCAGATGAATTTGAACTTATTCACGAGTTCAATCAAAACACAGAAATTGATCAGGTATTAAGTTATACAGCTCCGGACGTTTTACCTTATTATCAATATCTTAGAATTCTTACTGCACAAAGCCCCTCATGGATTTCCTGGAAAGAAATCAGAATTTTTGATTCAAACACAACGGCAGTGAATTTAAACAATTCCAATATATCCGGTTACTACAGCCTGATGCAAAATTATCCCAATCCTTTTAATCCTGGAACCGTAATAAAATATTCGATACAAAATCCGGGTTTGGTTCAGTTAAAAGTTTATGATGTTTTAGGGCGTGAAGTATCAACCTTAATAAACGAAATAAAGTATGCCGGCAATTATGAAGCTGTTTTTGATGGCAGCAATTTACCAAGCGGAATATATCTCTACAGGCTGGAAGCAGGAAATTATTCTGCAGTAAAGAAATTATTATTGTTGAAATAATCTGTTTTATTATCGGTGCTTATCATAATATAATTCGCAGCAAAAATCAGTTCTACCAAAATAAACAACCTATCCTCTTCTCCCTTGAGAAATAGGGATGGGCACATAATTAATAAATTCAGTAATAAAACCAACGGAGGTTTACTATGGCTGTAAAAGGCACAATCCAGTTTAAAGATGGTGACGGCAATGACCTAAAAGGACCGCGCGAGGATGGCTCGAGTTTAATACTCGATTTCAATTTTGGTGTCCAGCTTCCTTTTGATACACAAGGGAAGATTCAGGGTCAACGTAGCTATGTTCCATTTACAATTACGAAAGAAATTGATCAGCTTACCCCCCAGCTTGCTCAAATTTTATGTACTGCGGCAAGATGCAGCATGATCAGTGTCTTTCTTTTCAGAATTGAACCGACAACTGGATTAGAAAAAATGTTCTTCTCCTATATATTCGAGGATGCTCATATTGTTCAGGCGACTCAATCAATGCCTTCCGTGATTAATAACAGCAATGAAAATGTTGGTCAACTCGAGACAATATCGTTTATGGCGGCAAGAGTCACCTGGTTGTTTAGTGAAGGAAACATTGAATTCACGGATGAACCAGCCCTGCACCTAACCCAATAAAAAATTAATATCTTCTGGAGTGGGGCAAATATTCCGGATAAAAATGAGATTTTGCTCCACTGCATTATCAATTATTCTGAAATATAAAGGCAAATACAGATGGCGGTAAAAGGTGAAGTGATTTTTAAAGACCATGAAGGGAACGTTTTAAAAGGTCCGCACGAGAACGGCTCAAGCTTCGTATGGGAGTTCAATCATGAAGTTTTTCTTCCCTCCAATAATGAAGAGAATATGGTACAGGGTTTTCGCAAAATCACTGCCTTTGAAATAGTCAAAATGATAGATGAGTTGACGCCTCTGCTATATCAAATTGTTTGTAAAGGAGATATATGTACGGAAATATCGATAACTCTATTTAGAATTTCCCCGGAAACCGGAGGAGAGGAAGCTTACTTTAACTTTTTGTTGAAAAATGCCAAGATCGTTTCGGTTAGAAGCTGGATGTACCCTGTTCTTGATCCGAGTTATATAAATTACGGCCATATGGAGAAAGTAAAAATACTTGCCAGAGAATTTACATGGGAGTATTTAAAAGGAGGGATCAGCTATACGGAAGAAACCTTCTAAAGAAATTTTCAATTTCGAATTGCGGATTTCGAAATTAATAAATCGGAAATTCGAAATCCGGAATCCGAAAATAAAAAGATTAATTAAAAAATGAAGAGCCTCAGTCTTTACGATTTACTAGTGGGCCAATTTGTTTCGGAAGCAAAGAATCCCGATGACCTTGATCCAAACCAGTTCGAAGATTTATCGGAAGAGCAGAAACTTAGGGGCAGCATAATTGAAAACCTAAGAATGGTTCTTTCAACGCGCCAAGGTTCTGTTCAGCATCTGCCCGATTTCGGGATGCCCGATATTCTGCAGCTTTACTTTAATTCAGGGAATTCCATAGATCCGGTCAAGAAAGAAATAAAAAATGTGATTATGAAATATGAACCCAGAATCGGTGATGTGCAGGTTCAAAAATCAGATTTCGATCAGGAAACTATGAGAATTACTCTTAAGATTGTAGCTACAATTAAAGAGACCCCGGGAAAGGAAATACTTCTTACCGAATTTTCTACCACCGGCTGGACTAAAGTAATGTTTGAAAAAGATTTGAAATAAATTGAAAAGCATATTCCACTTAATGCATCCATGCATCTCAACTATCCGAATTAATTTTTAGTTGAAAATCATTCATCCATTCAGGCAATTATCTACTTAAAATGATCATAGAAAAATATTTCGAAAGAGAATATAATTTTCTTCAAACCGCCGGGGAGGAATTCAGCAAGAAGCATCCGACTCTCGGTTCCCGTCTTCACATGAGTGAGCGTGAAAGGAAAGATCCTTTCGTTGAAAGGCTGTTTGAAGGATTTGCATTTCTTGCCGGCAGAATTCATGAAAGACTTGATGATGAATTTCCCGAAATTGCGGGAGGTATTCTTCAGATTCTATTCCCTCACATGCTGAAACCTTTCCCGTCATGCGCAATTCTGCAGGCAAAGCATAAACCTGGAGCCATATCCGGACCTGTTATTATCAAAAAGGGGAGTGAAATTCAAACTCAAACCGGAAAGTACAAGGTTAAATATAAGGTGCATTCGGGACCGCTGGAAAAAAGCCGTGTAACTGAAAAGGAAGAACCCACAGAATTTATTTTTCGCACGACGCAGGATTTAACAATCAGACCGATTAAATTAGATGAAATAAGAATCGAAGAAACGCCCCAGGGCACTTCTGCATTAATATTAAAAATTATTCCCGACAGAAATATAGATTATAATTCGCTGGGGATGAGCGGTTTTCAGATTTATCTTCACGGGGCTGCTTCGGTTAAATACAATCTTCTTCTGTACTTTACTAAATATTTATCCTCAATATCGGTCAGGCAATTAGATGCTGTCAATCAGCCATTCCAAATACTTGAAGATTCTGAAATTGTAATCCCCGAACTTTCATACGGCATAGAAAACAACGGTTCAAGTGACTATTCAATTTTGCCTTATGTTAAGCGAACATTCAGCGGCTATAGACTGCTGCAGGAGTACTTTTCTTTTCCGGATAAATTTTTCTCTATAGAGATAAACGGTCTGGATAAATTCAAAGGTTCCGGTTCTTCTAATCCATTTGAAATTAAGATAGAGTTTCAGAGAAAAATTCCGCGTGACAGGCTTCCTTCATTAAATAACATCTTTCTGCATTGCGCCCCTATAATAAATTTGTTCTCCCGTTCCAGCGAGGAAGTAATCGTCAATCAAAGGCTTCCGGAATATTATATTGTTCCTGACCTAGATAGAAGGAAAAGCCGGGAAATTTATTCAGTCGATAAAGTTTCGGGGATCAGCGAAGATAAATTTCAGCAGTATAAATATGTTACAATCACCTCACATGATATTCTTGAAACCAGCGATCCCGAATATAACTATAAAAGGTTTTATTCCGTTTTCCGGAGGGTTATTCCGGGCGACATGAATGAAACATACATAAGATTATTCGGGCCAAGTATGGATCAGGAATTATTTCCGAAGGAAACCCTGAGTATTGAAGCTACAATGTCAAACGGATTTCTGCCTTCTGCATACCTTGAGGTCGGTTCAATAAAAGAACCTGTAAATTTTCCATCCGGGATTGAAGCATCAAACATCACTCTGCCCAGCGAGGTGCTGGAATGTCCTGAAAGACAAAATTATTTATGGTCTTTAATTGCTCATCTCACAGTCAGCTATACTTCAATATCAGATGCCGATTCATTAAAAAAACTTCTCAGCTTGTACAACTGGGCAAAATCAATTAATCATCCTAACAAAAAAAGAATTGAAGGAATAAAAAAAATCCATCAGCCGAAATTAATCAGCAAAGTGATTAATCAAAGTCTAATAAGGGGCCTGGAACTTCATATTGAAGTGGATCCGAATGAATATGAAAATGGAGAAGGTGAAATAAATTTAATGGGGATGGTTTTGAATAATTTCCTATCTCAGTATGTAACCCTGAATTCCTACGTATTCCTAAAAATTTCAGAAACAACAACAGGAAAAGAATATTCGTGGCAGCCGAAGTTGGGCAAAATTCTTCCGGTATAAAAGAAGATCTCCTGCAGAATGGTCCGGCTTACAATGTTTGGCAGGCTATCTGGCTAGGGGAAAATATTATAACACAGGAGCGCAGGATAAATTCAGGATCTGATGTGATGGATCATCCGGCACTCAAATTCCAGCCCTTTGAAAATTATGAATATCCGCCGCGGGATATTAAAAAAGTTTATGATGAAGAAGGCTATTTAAATTTTGTTTTAACCTTCATGGGTTTCTACGGGGTAAATTCTCCATTGCCGAGATGTTATCACGACCAGGTTGCAGTACAAAAAAGAATGCTCGGTACCGGCGAGGTGCCGCTTCAGAATTTTCTGGATATCTTCAATAATCGTTTTTACTGGCTGTATTACCAATCATGGAAGAAATATAGATATTATCTTCATCTGAATGGAAAAACAGACGACAAGGTTGCCGAAAGAATTAATTCTTTTACAGGCATTACACAGACTTTAAAACCGCAACATTCTTCTTCCGATAAACTGTCGCAATTTTTCTTTCTGAAATTTTCAGGCATTCTAAGTTTGAGAGTCCGGAATAAATCCGGATTGATGATCCTTTTATGGTATATCTTTCCCGATTATCCTATCAAAGTAAATGAATTTGTTCCGCAATGGATTGAATTGTCTGACATTCCGGGGTTGGGCCGGAATGACTGCAAATTGGGAATGAACATCTTCATCGGGAGATCAACGCTTGATTATTCCAGCAGGATTGCGTTGGAAATCGGGCCGATAGATTTCAAAGATTACTTAAACTTTTTGCCAGGTACAGATAATTCGAATGATCTCATTCGTCTTATGAACATCTACTTAAATGACGGGCTGGAGTTTAATTTTGAATTTTTAATAAAATCGGAAACTATTTTAACTATTGCCTGGAATGATGAACGTTTGAAACTCGGTTCATCTTTATGGCTGGGGAAGCCGCAGACTGAATTTGTTAAAGTAAAACTTCCTTACGAAGAAATTATACCCGGGAGTGATCGGCAGTAGTACTGCTATCAGAAATTTTTATCCTATTAAATTCCATAAAATAAATTTTATAGATCTATTAGTCCTGGTTAATAATGATTAAAATGATAAACATAACCTATTAAGGAGATTAAAATGCAAAGCAAAGAT
>DAISZW010000137.1:0-3746 GCA_036824595.1 Ignavibacteriaceae bacterium | reverse complement strand
GAGGATCCGGAAGTGGCATCGGAAGTAATTTCACAGGAAGAAGCGAGAGAAATGGCGCCGGGGGAAACAGTTCTTGATCTTTATACCGCAAACCTGACCACTCAGGCAAAAGAAGGGAAAATTGATCCTATTCTGGGCAGAGATGAAGAAATAATACAAGTTATTGAAGTGCTTTGCAGAAGGAAAAAATCTAATCCTATTTTACTGGGAGAACCGGGTGTCGGAAAAACTGCTTTAGTTGAAGGGCTCGCTTTAAAAATCGCTGCAGACGAAGTGCCGGACATTCTAAAAAATATTCAGATATATTCTCTAGATATGGGTGCGCTGCAGGCCGGTACAAAAATGCGCGGTGAATTTGAAAAAAGATTAAAAGCCGTTATTAATGAAATTACAAACTCTCCTAAACCTGCAATTCTTTTTATAGATGAAGCCCATACTTTAATTGGTGCGGGCGCAGCTGCCGGAGGAGGAGATGCTGCTAATCTGCTTAAACCTGCTTTGGCAAGAGGCGCTTTTCGAGCTATAGCAGCTACAACATACCTGGAATACAATAAATATTTTGCAAAAGATGCTGCCCTGGAACGGAGGTTTCAGCCGATTCATGTGGGTGAACCGGATGATGATAAAGCTTCATTAATGCTAAGGGGAATAAAAAATAAATATGAA
Organism: Ignavibacteriaceae bacterium; assembly: GCA_036824595.1. GTDB lineage: Bacteria > Bacteroidota > Ignavibacteria > Ignavibacteriales > Ignavibacteriaceae > DATKLQ01. The sequence goes on along the minus strand of DAISZW010000137.1, from coordinate 3,080 downwards.
GCTTATCATGGCATTCATATCACCGACAGTGCAGTTGAAGCTGCGGTTAAGCTTTCAAGAAGATACATTGCCGGAAGACAATTGCCCGATAAAGCAGTTGATCTTCTCGACACTGCAGCTACACGCGTAAAAATGTCTCTTACAAGCAAGCCTCCCAAATTAGAATTGCTGCGCAGCCGCTTAAAGTCTCTTGAGATGACAATTAACTCGCAACAGAAGGATTTTAATATGGATTTGATTGTTGATCAGGATCTGCTTGCGGAATTAAATGAACAAAAGTCGAAACTCGAGTCGGAAATTAAAGTGAATGAAGAAAAATGGGGAAAGGAGAGCGAGCTTACAAAAAAATTAATGGATTTGAGGATGAAAAAGCTCGCCGGCCGTTCTCAAATTTTAAAGAATGTAATCGACTCCGCCGGCGAAGTCTCGCCTAAAGGCGGATTCGCCATGTACGGCAAAGTTGATGGAGATCATGTAATAATTGAAGAGATCAGCAAAGTAAAAGATGAGTTGAACTCAATGCAGAACGGAAATCCCCAGGTTTTTGCTGAAGTAACTGCCAATACTGTTGCCGAAGTTATTGAAGCATGGACAGGTATCCAGGTGGGAAATATGACAAAAGATGAAATGACCACTCTGCTTCAGCTCGAGGATGAATTAAGGAAAAGAGTTATCGGGCAGGATCATGCCGTTAAGCAGATTGCAGACGTGATACGAGGTGCAAAGGTCGGAATCAAAAAAGAAGAGGGGCCAAATGGAGTTTTTCTTTTGGTTGGACCGAGCGGGGTAGGAAAAACCGAATTAGCAAGGGCGGTTGCCGAAGCTTTATTCGGCGATGAAAGATTTATGGTAACTCTAAATATGACTGAATATCAAAATGAATATAATACCTCCCGTTTAATTGGAGCTGATCCGGGCTTGGTCGGATATGGTGAAGGCGGAGCGCTCAGCGAACCTGTGCGAAGAAGACCTTACTGTGTCGTGCTGCTGGATGAAATTGAAAAAGCAAATGCATCGGTATTAGATCTTTTTATGCAGATTTTCGACCGCGGTATGCTCCAGGATGCCGACAGAAGAAACATCGATTTTTCAAACACTACTATTTTTATGACTTCTAATCTTGCTTCCGATATTCTTTTCCAGAAGTATAATGATGGGATGACCTCACCCGATGATCTGCTTGACGAGCTGAGACCTTATATGAATCAATATTTCAGGCCTGAATTCTTAGGGAGAGTAAAGCCCATTGTTTTTCTACCATTAAATCATGATGTAATGAAGCCGATCGTTGAAATGAAACTGAATAAAATTAAAAAGAGATTGCTTGAAAACCGAGGGCTTGAAGTGGAATTCAGTGAAGACATAATTGAAGAGATTGTAGAATCCTGTACAAGAGCAGAGACAGGAGCAAGAAATATAGATGCAATTGTTGACCGAAGGCTAGCCCCTGAAATTTCGGCGCAGCTGCTCGGTTTTATGGCGGAAGGGAAAAGTCCTTCTAAGCTTTCTGTCTCAGCGTCGGATGAAGGTTCATTTAAATATAACTTTTCATAAGATTTTCAGAATCATCTTTTTAATTCTGCTAATGCATCTTGAGAACCCAAAATTTTAGTTGTTCACCAATAGAGGTAAAGAATGGTTGACTATAAGCATAACCAGCCCTACTATGAACTTCATTTGTCAAACCTGAAAGACGGAGCCGTTAAAGTTTTGTCGTTCGAAGGAGAAGAAGAAATATCCAGCCTTTTTGAATACAGGATAGATCTAATTTCTGAAGATCCTGAAATTAATGCATCGGATGTACTAAACAACACCGCTGCATTTATCTTGAACCGCGGAGATGAAGATCCGATAAAAATACATGGGATCATTTCTAATTTCGAACAGTTTGGCAAAACAAGCAACTATGTGTTTTATAGGGCAGTTCTTGTCCCCCAGGTATGGAGACTGAATCTTGTTTTCCAGAACGAAGTTTATCAGCATGTTGATATCGGGAAAATAATTGAAATGATGATGGAGGATATCGGATTATCAAAGCAGAATTTTAAGATTGATTTAAAGAATAATTACCCGGAGAAAGAGTATTTAGTACAGTACCGGGAATCTAATCTTAATTTTCTTAACCGGAGGACGGAACATTACGGGATTTATTATTATTTCGAGCATACCGGGGATAAAGATGTAATTGTATTTACAGATTCCAACAATAAACTTCCGTCCGTTCCGTCGGAAGGAGATATAGGGTATAATATAAATAAAGACCCTTTCAGTGAAAAAGAATCAATTTCCGAAATTACATGCAAAGAAAAAGTAGTAACAGGGATGGTTCAGCTTAAAGATTACAATTATATGTTTCCCGAAAAACAATTAATGGGTCAAAGCCAGATTGATGAACATCCCGGTTTATATTACGATTACGGAGATGATTTTGAAAATGAAAATGATGCCGAGTTTCTTGCTAAAGTTAGAAATCAGGAATTCTTATGCGGAAGTAAAATATTTCACGGGAAAAGCGACTGCCGTTATTTTTCCGCAGGATACAAATTCAAGATTGAAAAACATTACCGTGAAAGCTGGAATTCCGAATATTTAATAACGAAGATCAATCATAGGGGAAATCAGCAGGGATTATTCGGAATGCTGCCGAATTCATCAAAACTTCTTCCTACTTACGAAAATAGTTTTACTGCAGTACCTTCTGAAATTGAATTCCGTCCTTCAAGAAAAACCCCCGTGCCGAAGATTACAGGAATAATGAGCGCGAAAATTGATTCGGGCGGAGATGATATTCTTATTGACGATCACGGCAGATACTTTGCTAAAATGCATTTTGATTTGAGCGATAAAAATAATGGAGAAGCTACTCTTCCGATCAGGCTGACGCAGCCGTATTCAGGGGCTGGTTATGGAATTCACTTTCCGAATCACGGCGATACCGAATTGCTCTGGGCTTGTGTAGACGGAAATGTTGACAGGCCGATCGGAATAGGTACCATTCCTAATCCATCAAATGCTTCTCCGTCAATCGATGCTAACAGAACACAAAACGTAATTCGCACGGCTGGCGATAACGAAATTAT
>DAISZW010000136.1:0-9336 GCA_036824595.1 Ignavibacteriaceae bacterium | reverse complement strand
AAATGCTGTTTGAGTTCCGCCTTTCTCCAGTTTACCTCTGTAAAGGCGGAACGAGTTCATTTATCTTAGCGGAACGAAGGATAATTTTAGAATTTCTTTTTAAGTGCATGTTTCTTTTGGTACTTTTCTTACACTAAGAAAAGTACATTGTACTAATGTTATGAAAAGTCTTGGACAGCATTTATCAGAATTATTATGGAAGATAGGGGATAGTTTCAGAATTATGAGAAAAAATTCCAATAATGAATTGTTTTCAAATATTTTTCTTACTAAAAAAAATAATTTGGACAGCACTGATTCTTAATCTATATACGCTATTCGATTTTAGAATAAATTTTTATTTGCTATATTTTACTCGAGGTTATAATGAATGAGTTGAAAAGCGAAACTATTAATCTAGAAGATTATTTTGCTCCCTTCCGGGAGAATATCATCGGTTGTAATCAGACCTTTCAATCTCCCTACGGATTAAAAAAAATAGTTTATGCCGATTGGATTGCCAGCGGGAGGCTTTATTCTCCGATAGAGAAAAAAATGATGGATGTATTCGGCCCGTTTGTCGGAAATACTCATTCGGAATCAAGCATAACCGGTACCTTAACCACTCTTTCTTACAAGCAGGCGCACGAAATTATTAAGAAGCATGTCAATGCCGGGCCTGATGATGTCATTATTACTAAAGGCTCCGGAATGACTTCAATGGTTAATAAGTTTCAAAGAATATTAGGGCTTAAAGTTCCGGAGCAGCTGAAAAATTTTGTGCGGCTTCCTGAAGAATTAAAACCTGTAATTTTTGTAACACACATGGAGCACCATTCCAATCATACTTCATGGAATGAAACCATAGCTGACGTGGCAGTAATTGAACCGGATTCGGAAGGCTTAGTCAGTACGGAAAATTTGATAAAAGAAATAGAAAAATATAAAGATAGAAAATTAAAAATCGGAGCTTTTACGGCTTGTTCGAATGTTACAGGAATTCAAACACCATATCATCAGCTTGCAAAGATAATGCACGAGAACGGGGGAATTTGTTTTATAGATTTTGCATGCTCTGCGCCATATGTTAAAATTGATATGCATCCTTCGGACCCTCTAATGAAAATCGATGCAATTTCTTTTTCGCCGCATAAATTCCTTGGAGGACCAGGTTCACCCGGAGTTCTTATTTTTGATTCGAACCTGTACTCAAATAAAAGCCCCGATGATCCCGGCGGCGGTACTGTTGATTGGACAAATCCCTGGGGCCAGTACAAATTCATCTCCGATATTGAAACTAGAGAAGACGGCGGCACACCAGCGTTTCTTCAGACTATCAAAGCAGCGCTATCTATCCAACTGAAAGAAAAGATGGGGATTGAAGAAATGAAGCAAAGGGAAGAGGAACTCTTGAAAACTGCATTCCGGGAATTAAGAAAAATACCGGGAATGGTAATACTTGCGGATAACATTGAAGAACGTCTTTCAGCAATCTCCTTCTATATTAAAAATATCCATTATAATCTTGTTGTAAAACTGCTTAATGACAGGTTCGGCATACAGTCGAGAGGAGGGTGTTCGTGCGCCGGAACTTACGGCCATTATCTGCTGCACGTCAGCCCAAGCCAGTCAAAACACATTACAGATTTGATTGATAATGGAGATTATTCAGAAAAGCCGGGATGGGTTCGTATTTCTGTCCATCCCACTACAACTGATGATGAAATCAACTTTATCATTGAATCCATTAAAGAAATTGTAAAAAATATCGGTTTATGGGAAAAGGATTATAAATATTCTGCTTCCAAAAATGAATTTATTAATCTTCTCGGGGTTCAGGACCAGGAAAAGAAGATAAAAGATATTTTCACATTCATATAAAAGATAAAATCATTACAATTACTGATAAGGATTTAAATATATGGTAAAAATATTTCTTAATTCAGAGAAGGACCTATAATCGGTGAATCTCATTAATGAGATAGAAAGCAGAAAAATTATAATTAATTCAAAATTGGAATAAAAAAAATCCGGCATGCCTGTTGTGTAATACAGACGACAATTGAAACGATTCTTAGTTATCCGATGTTCGACGAATATGATGATTATTTATTAAGCCTCCTTATTAAGGCTTGACGAAATTCCTGTATTCATACTCCGATTGTTGTCATGTTATGCCGTCAGGCCTTTGCTTAAAAAGTGAACAGCATCTGAATTCTACCTCACTTATATTTTTATTCTATTATTTATTTATGGCTTTAACGAAAACAAACTGACCTTTTATGATGTTAAAAGTCCGGATAATAAAATCGAAATTTATTCTTCCCTTTCTTTTTATTCTCATTCCTCTATTAAATCTTCCGGCTCAGACAAACGAAGACTGTCTCGCATGCCATAGCGACAATGAATTAACTATGGAAAAAAATGGGAAGGAAGTTTCCGTTTTTGTCAATGAAAAAGTACTTTTAAATTCTGCGCATCGAAGACTTACATGCATTTCCTGCCATACAGGTTACAATCCCGAAGAATTACCCCATAAAGAAGTCATTAAGCCCATTAACTGTAAAACCTGCCATAAAGATGCTGGAGTAAAGCATCCATTTCATCCGGGTATAATGAAATCTGCCGGAACCAACGGAAAGCCGGATGTATCGTGTAAAAGCTGCCATGGGACCCACAATATTAAAAGGATTGATGCCGCCGGTTCAAAATGGTCGAAAAATAATCTCTTAGGATCATGCGGAGCTTGTCATGCAAATGAAAAGGAAGAATATACAAAATCTGATCATGCAAAAGGAACTTTATCAGGAAATCTAAGTGCTCCGGACTGCATCTCCTGTCATAAAAGCAAAATTACAGCTGTCTCTTCAACCAAAGATTCTCTTGAATTAAAAATTACACAACAGCATCTTTGTCTTTCATGCCATTTGGATGATCCTGAAATTCGATCCCGGACTACTCCGTCAACAGGTTTCATAAAAGCTTACGAAGAAAGCGTGCACGGGATAGCTTTTCAGAGGGGGAATGCAAAGGCGGCAAGCTGTATTGATTGTCATAATAGTCATGAGGTAATTGGCTCAACAAATCAGGAATCTTCAATAAATAAATTTAATATTCCGCAAACGTGCGGTAAATGTCATTCTGATATTTCAAAAGAATTTCAGGCCAGCATTCATGGCCAATCGTTAGGTAAAGGTAATAAGGATGCCCCGGCTTGCACTGACTGTCATGGTGAGCATAACATTATGCGGCACGATGATCCCGATGCTCCGGTGGCGTTTGCTAATGTTTCTAAACAAGTCTGCTCTGCATGCCATAGCTCCGTAAAATTATCGGAGAAATATGGGATTGACTCTGACCGCTATAAAACTTTTTCAGACAGCTACCACGGTCTTGCATTGCGGGGCGGCTCACTGGAAGTAGCCAACTGCGCAAGCTGTCATGGTGTGCATAATATAAGGCCATCCAGTGATCCTTCGTCAACTATCAATAAAGCAAATCTGGTAAAAACTTGCGGGTCATGTCATCCGGGGGCAAATGTGAATTTTACCGTAGGTAAAATACATGTTACAATGACTAAAGAAGATGAACCGATTCTTTATTGGATAGCAACTACTTATATAATTCTTATTATTGTAATAATAGGGGGGATGTTAATTCACAATATTTTTGATTTTGTTAAAAAAACAAAAGTAAAAAAATTAATACAAAGCGGTATGTTAATACCTGAGCACACCGGCTATGGTTTATACCTTCGAATGACTTTAAATGAAAGAATACAACATATCGTATTAGCATTAAGTTTCGTTACTCTAGTAATAACCGGATTTATGCTGCGCTTTCCCGATGCCTGGTGGGTTAGGCATATCAGAGATCTTAGTTCCCATGCATTCGAATACAGAAGTATTCTTCATAGAATCGCCGCGGTAGTTTTGATCTCAGTTAGCCTTTATCATATTGTATATTTATTTGCGACCGACAGAGGCAGGCGTTTACTAAAAGATTTACTCCCCAAGTATGAAGATTTGATCGATGCACTAAACATGGCAAAATATAATCTCGGTTTTAGTAAAAATAAACCGAAGCTTGACAGGTTCAGCTATATAGAAAAAGCTGAATACTGGGCACTTATCTGGGGAACAATTGTAATGTCAATTACAGGCATTATAATGTGGTTCGATAACACATTTATTGGATTGTTTACAAAGCTTGGATGGGATATTGCAAGAACTATTCATTATTTCGAAGCCTGGCTTGCTTTCCTGGCCATTATTGTCTGGCACTTTTATTTCGTAATCTTTAATCCAAGTGTTTATCCGATGAATTTATCATGGATAACCGGGAAAATCCCCGAGGAGGAAATGCAGGAAGAGCATGAAAAAGAATACGAAAGAATTGCCAAGGCGAGAAATGAAGATACAGGAAACGAACAAACAGGGAAAAATGAAAGTTAATTTTTCTTATATCATTGATATTACTGCAAGCGGTTCTTTTTTAAAGATATTCAGAAGTATTTTAGTAAGTTTTTTATACTTATTGGTTTTACCGGTTTCCAGATACGCCCAGGAAAATAGTGACTGCATGATGTGCCATGAAGACAACTCATTAAGCGGCACAAGAAAGGGGAAGCAAATCTCTGTTTTTGTAAATCAAAAAACTTTAGCATCATCAGTACATTCAGGTATTGACTGCATTTCTTGTCATACTGATCTTGAAGGATCCGATTTTCCCCACAAAGAAGATGTTGATAAAGCTCAATGTAATGCTTGCCACGATGAAGTAAGTGCAAAGTACGAAAAAAGTCTCCACGGCAAAGCCGCAGCAAAGGGGGATCGCTTAGCTCCCCTATGTCAGGATTGTCATGGTTCTCATAATATTAAGGGTGTTAAAGATAGTAAATCCTTAATAGCCCCGCTTAATATTCCTGCTTTATGCGGTAAATGTCATAAAGAAGGAACTCCTGTTCAGCAGCAAAGGAATATTGAACAAACTAACATAATCGAAAATTATTCCGAAAGCATCCATGGCGAAGGGTTATTAAAAAAAGGATTAATTGTAACCGCTACATGCACCTCATGCCATACTGCCCATGATATTTTGCCTCATACCGATCCAGGTTCATCGATTGCTAGAAAAAATATTGCAAATACGTGCGCTAAATGCCATGCTGAAATTGAGCTGGTGCATAGAAAAGTAATTAAAGGAGCGCTTTGGGAAAAAGAAGCAAACGTTTTGCCTGCTTGCGTGGATTGCCATCAGCCGCATAAAGCAAGAAAAGTTTTTTATGATCAAGGAATGGCGGATCTCGATTGTCTCGGGTGTCATAATAATAGAGATATTAAAGCATCCGGTAATAAACATTCATTGTTTGTTGATTATTCGATTGTTAAAAGTTCCCGTCACGCAAATATATCCTGCAGCCAGTGCCACTCAGGAGTCTCCCCGTCTCACATAAGACCGTGCGACAGCATTACCCAAAAAGTTGATTGCTCTTCATGTCACGCAGAGATTGGGGAGGAATATAAATTAAGTATGCACGGAACGTTGGAAGCAAAAAATGATCCCAATGCTCCTAGTTGTTCTGAGTGTCATGGAACTCATAATATTCTTGGAAATAAAGATTCAAAAAGTCCGATATTTCCGATTAATATTCCGAACCTCTGCGCAAAGTGCCATAGAGAGGGAGAGTCGGCTGCTGTACGGTATAAGGGATCAGAAACTGAAATAATTGAAAATTATACCGAAAGCATACACGGGAAAGGTTTAATGAAAAGCGGTTTGACCGTCACTGCAACCTGTACCGACTGCCATACTGCACATAGGGAATTACCACACGATAGTTTATTGTCAAGCATTAATCCAAATAATATTCCTTCTACCTGCGGCAATTGCCATCACGGTATTCAAGAGAAGTTTGAAAAGAGCATCCATTCTGCAAAATTCAACAAGACTGATAAAGCATTGCCGACATGCGATGACTGTCATACCGCTCATAAAATAATTCGGGCGGACTCGGAAGGATTTAAACTTAAAATAATGGATCAATGCGGAAGATGCCATGAGGTTATTGCCTCAACATATTTTGAGACGTACCATGGGAAAGTTTCGCAATTAGGTTATACAAAGACTGCGAAATGTTATGATTGCCATGGTGCTCATGATATTCTTCCTATTGAAAATCCGTCTTCACATTTAAATAGAAGAAATATTGTTCAAACTTGTCAGAAATGTCATATTAACGCTAATAAGCAATTCGCGGGTTATTTTACGCATGCAACCCATCATGATCCCCAAAAATATCCATGGCTATTCTGGACCTTCTGGGGCATGACTGGGCTGTTGATATTTACTTTTGTCATAGCAGGAATACATACACTTTTATGGCTGCCTCGTTCTCTACAATGGCGTCGTCAATTGAATAAGAAAAAATTAATCGATAAAAAAAATAATTCCGGGAATAACGAATAGTTATGAATTCAGAAGATATCCAAAAGACGAATGCTGGAACAGATCAACAGGAGGTTCGTGAGGATGGGAAAATTGTAATTAACGAAACCCAGATTGAAAGATTCTCCAGGTTAAATAGGATCCTGCATGTATTAATGATTGTCAGTTTTATCAGCCTGGCTTTAACCGGTATGACATTAAAATTTTCTTACACAAGCTGGGCTGTATTTCTTTCAAAATTATTCGGAGGTTTTGAGCTGGCGGGATACGTCCATCGGTTTGCAGCTTTCATTATGTTTATTGTTTTTATCACTCATATTATTGATTTGATCAGGATAAAAAGAAAAGAAAAGAAAACTTTGAAGGAATTTCTTTTTGATCAGGATTCCATGTTATTTAACAAACACGATCTTAAAGATTTTATTGACTCTTTAAAATGGTTTTTAGGGCTAGGTGAAAGGCCTGAATACGGACGCTGGACTTACTGGGAAAAGTTCGATTACTTTGCTGTATTTTGGGGAATATGTGTAATCGGCTCGACAGGTTTAACTTTGTGGTTCCCGGAATTTTTTACTCAGTTCATGCCCGGCTGGGTTATAAATGTTGCTACAATTATTCACAGTGATGAAGCTTTATTAGCTACAGGATTTATTTTTACTGTCCATTTTTTTAATACTCACTTACGTCCGGAAAAATTCCCGATGGATATAGTAATTTTTTCAGGACGGATTCCTCTCGAGGAGTTCAAACTTGATAGACCAAAGGAATACCAGGAATTAATAGAAAAAGGAGAATTAGAAAAACACCTCGTGGAGGCTTATCAGCCAATCGTTATAAGAACAATAAAGGTGTTTGGATGGATCGCACTGATTACCGGATTTAGTATAATTATCTGGATAATTTATGCAATGATATTTGTTTATAAATAACTTTATAGTAATATTTAAAAATAACTATTGGATATAATGAAAAAAAAGTTTCCGGGTTCATTTTATAATCCAATTACTTTAGTCGGTTCCGCATTAGCAATAATAAGTTTCGGCTTAATATTATTCTTGATGCTGCTTGAGGCTTTAACTGCAGAACACAAGCCTTATGTCGGTATTCTAGCTTTTGTCATTCTGCCGGCATTTCTAATCATAGGATTATTATTAATAGCGATTGGAATAATACGCGAGCATAGAAAAGAGAAACTTGGGCAGGCTAAAGAAAAAAGACTCCCTTCAATTGATTTCAATAATCCCCGCCACAGATTTTTAGTGTCTGGTTTTGCAGTCATAACAATTATACTTTTGCTTTTTTCTGCATTCGGAAGTTTTAAAGCATATGAATATACTGATTCAGATGAATTCTGCGGTACGGTATGCCACAGCGTTATGGAGCCTGAATACACTGCTTATAAATATTCTCCTCATGCAAAAGTGGGATGCGTCCAATGCCATATTGGACCCGGTACAGGATGGTTTGTAAGATCTAAATTGTCCGGGGCATACCAAGTCTATGCAGTTTTGTTTAACAAATATCCCAAGCCAATACCAACACCTATTGAAAACCTTCGGCCTGCCCAGGAAACCTGCGAGCAGTGTCATTGGCCTAAACATTTTTTCAGCGAGAAACTTCATCAAAACACTTACTATTTATCTGATGAAGAGAACTCAAAATGGAATTTGGATTTACTAATTAAAATTGGAGGCGGCAACATTGAAGCCGGTCCTACATCCGGTATTCACTGGCATATGAATATTGCAAATAGTGTTACTTATTTAGCTGCAGACTCTCAAAGAATGGTTATTCCCTGGGTAAGAGTGAAAGACAGAAACGGTAAAGTTACGATTTATAAGAGTACAGAAATACACATTGATGAAAAACAAATATCCGAAGAAAAACTGAGGAGGATGGATTGTATAGACTGCCATAATCGGCCTACACATATTTATCATCCCCCGGAACGTTCAATCAATCATGTAATGTCTTTAGGATGGATTGATCCGGATCTTCCTTTTATAAAAAGTCTTTCTCTTGAATCTCTCGAAAATTCGTATAGTTCGAAAGAAACAGCACTTGACAGTATTAAAATCATTATCGAGAATTTTTATAAAGACAATTATTCCGAGATAGCTTCAAGAAAGAAAGATGCTGTAATTCGATCGATTAATGAATTACAAAAAATTTATTCACGTAATTATTTTCCAAGCATGAATGTAAACTGGAAACGCTTCCCGGAACATATTGGGCACATGTATTCTCCCGGATGTTTCCGATGCCATGATGGCAAACATTTTAGTGATGATGGGAAGGTACTATCTAAAGATTGCAATACTTGTCATACAATTTTAGCACAGAAAATTGAAAAAGATACAATACGGGTATCATTAGAAGGGATTAAATACCGGCATCCGGTAGATATTGGTAATGCGTGGATGGAAATGAATTGCAGCGACTGTCATGGAACTTAATTTAAGATAATTCTAGGGAGGCAGCAGAATGAAAGAAACTTCCCATCGTAATAGAAGGGATTTCCTAAAATATATTTTAAATGGGGGATTATTAGGACTTGCTGCATCAATCCTTTATCCTATTATTGCATATCTTAAACCGCCCGCTCAAAGAGAAGTTGAAGTTTCAAGTGTCAAAGCCGGTAAGATAGATGATTTTGAAAAAGAAAGCGGAAAAATTATAAAGTTTGGCAGTAAACCAGTTATTCTTATCCGTACAACAAAAGGAGAATTCAGTGCATTTTCTGCAGTTTGTACACATCTTGATTGTACGGTACAATATAGAAAAGATATGGGTGTTATTTGGTGTGCCTGCCATAACGGTAAGTACGATTTAACCGGGCGTAACATTTCCGGACCTCCTCCTCGTCCGCTTGAAGAATATCGCGTAATTATTCAAAAAGATGAAATCTTT
>DAISZW010000300.1:0-2586 GCA_036824595.1 Ignavibacteriaceae bacterium | reverse complement strand
ATTGGCTTGTGGCCTAATGATTGAAGTTATTTTATAAAAAAATTAGCGAGTTTGAAATCTAATTTCAATTAAATATCTTTTTTTATTTAATTGAAGTGATTAAGATTAATCTCTAAATTTTAGACAAAAATTCGATACAATGAACAAATACCTCCTTATTCTTGCCTTTTTGATTTTAATAAACATAAACTGTGAAAGAGAGGATTCCCCGCATGCTGATACTCCTGAAGAAACCACTTTTACAACATTAAACGGCAGTGTATCGGGATTATTGCGCGAAGCTGACTCTCCATATCATGCTACCGAAGAACTTTATATTGATTCTCTGCAGGAATTGACGATTGAACCCGGGACAAGAATTTTCTTTGACAGAAAAGTGAAATTTATAGTAAAAGGAAATCTCTTTGTCCGTGGGTCGGATAGATACCCGGTAGTTTTTACGGCATACGGCGATTCAGGCTGGGGCGGAATTGTTTTTAACGGGTCATTATCCTCAGAATTAAGATTCTGCCGAATTGAAAAAATAGATGTAAAATCTGATACTTATTTTGGAAACGGTGCTGTCCTGATTATGAACTCAAATTTAAAAATGACTAACTGCATTATTGAAAGCAACAGGGCAATAAACGGAGGCGGTTTATATATAACATCATCGATAGGTAAAATCCAAAATAATATTTTCAGAATGAATTATTCTGAAATTTTCGGAGGAGGAATCTTATCGGAGCGATCTTCAATAGAAATAATTAACAATCTTTTCTATGAAAATGATATTAATTATTACGGCGGAGCAGTGGTACTTGTAAATAACGATACAAGTATTATTCAGAATAATATTTTTTATAATAATACAATCGAGTTCGGCGATGCAGAGATTATGATTGCTGAAAGTACTCCGGGAGTTATTGATACAACATTTAATTTTTTCGGAAGGAATAATGAAAATCCGCAATTCATTTCGGAAAATGATTTCCATTTAAAACTGCAGTCGCCTTGCAGAAATGCCGGTAATCCTGATTCTAAGTTTAATGATTATGACGGTTCAAGAAATGATCAGGGGGCATACGGGGGACCGCTGGGAGATTGGTAGGATAATCAATTTCCGATTATATAATATTTACTTCTTCCTTCAATTCAATATTAAATTTTTTATTAACCGATTCTTTAATTTTTATTGCAAGATCGAGAATTTCTTTCCCGGTTGCATTTCCGTAATTCACAAGCACCAAAGATTGCTTAGCATGCGCGCCTGTATTCCCGATTCTCTTCCCCTTCCACCCGCACTTTTCTATTAACCACCCGGCGGCTGCTTTTACATTTCCATTGCCAAGTTTATATCCGATCATATCGGGATAATCTTTTTTAAGATTCTCAAATTGCAATTCCGGTATTTCGGGATTTTTAAAAAAACTGCCTGCATTTCCTATTTCTTCCGGATCAGGAAGTTTGCTCTTTCTGATCATGCAGATTACATCGCTTACATTTTTTATACTTATTTCTTTAAGATCAAGCTTCTCCAGCTCGTTCTCTACTGCACCGTACTGAAGATTCAATATAGGCTTCTTGCTCAACCGAAGAACAACCGTTGTAATTATAAATTTTCCTTTAAGTTCATTTTTGAAAATGCTGTCTCTGTAGCCGAATCTGCATTCATTGTTATTGAATGTTTGACGGCTTCCGTCTTCAATAAATAAGCCGGATGCGCTTTCGAGTACATCTTTCAGCTCCTGCCCGTATGCACCGATATTTTGTATGGGAGCTGCACCGACCGTTCCCGGAATTAATGAAAGATTCTCTATTCCGCCGAAATTCTTATCCAGGCAGTACAAAACAAGCTCGTGCCATACTTCGCCGGCTCCCGCTTCAAGTATTACATTGTGTTCATCTTCTTTCGAAATTTTTATTCCGGGAATTGAAATTTTTATCACTGTTCCGGGGAAATCTTTAGTAAAAAGGATATTGCTTCCGCCCCCTAAAATCAATTTAGAGGAAGATTTGAATTCATCTAATAAAAGAAATTCTTTTAAATCATTGTCGGAATAAATTTCAACGAAATATCTTGCTTTGGCATCAACGCCGAAAGTATTTCTCTCTTTTAGTGAATAATTTTCTATTATGTTCATTTTTTAAAAAAAATCTTTGAGCAAAAGATAAATAAGTTCAAGCTCAAGTGTAAGCCTGCCTGCCCGTCTTGGCTCGGCGCCAAACCGAGATGGGCCGCAGGCAGGTTCAAGATGAAGATCAAGTTCAGGAAAATTGATTGTATTAAAAAGTCGGTATAACTCTTTTTTATTTATATTAATTAGCGATAAAATTTAACTTAAACAATACAGCTGTATGATCTGGTACCAAAAAGAAATTATTCTATCCAGGAGGAGAGGATTTCATCTTATTACAGATGAAGTTTTAAGGAATTGTCCGGAAATTAAAAAAATCTCTGCCGGTATAATGCATCTTTTTTTAAAGCATACCTCAGCATCTTTATCATTAAATGAAAATGCTTCTCCCGATGTAAGAAGAGATTTAGAAACACACTTCAACAGGGCAGTTCCTGAGAATGCATCATACGAACATGATCTTGAAGGT
>DAISZW010000135.1:0-9383 GCA_036824595.1 Ignavibacteriaceae bacterium | reverse complement strand
TCCTGGATAAAGTAAAGAAAAAAGTTGAAGAAAAAGCTGAAGAGAAAACTGATGAAGCAATAGATGAAGCAGTTGATAAAGCAACGGAACCTGGAGAGGAAGAGGAGGCTGCGGAAGAATCAGAATCTGAAGAAAGTACTGAAGAAGCAGAGGTTAAGGAAGATAAAGATTCCGCTCCTTCTGTAACAAAATCAGAATTTAAATCTTTTTCCAGGTACGATTTCATTCCCGGGGAACAGGTATTATTTTATGAAGATTTTTCACAGGATAATATCGGCGATTTTCCCGCTTTATGGAATACAAACAGCAGCGGTGAAGTAGTAACACTTAATAATTATTCCGGTCACTGGTTTCAATTCGGAAATGACGGAATATTTCTGCCTGATATGAAAAGTGCATTCGGTGAGAATTTTACAATGGAATTTGATCTTGTTTATGCCCCAACAGCGAAAGGCAATTTACCGGATTATCAAATTGAATTTATTTCAGGCAAAAGTGAAGGCGAAACAATTGATGCATATGTACCAGGTGACGGCGGGGTTTCCATAAGCATGGGAGCATACAACAGTTCCGTTTCAGGGTGGAAGAACCAGAATTACGGGGATGTAAGCAACAATAAGGATATTACTGTTTTAAGAAAGAACAAAGACCAGAAAGTACGGGTTTCATTTTCTTTCCAGAAACAAAGAGTCAGATTCTGGTTAAATGAAGAAAAAATTTATGATCTGCCGCGCCTACTTTCTCCCGGACTTATAATTGATCGTATAAGGTTCAGCACAAGAGAAACCGATGATCAAAGACCGTACTTATATATTACAAACTTACGCATCGCTTCAGGTAAACCGGATATGCGAAACAAACTTCTAACGGAAGGTAAACTTGTTACTCATGGAATTTTATTCGATGTAAATTCGGATATTATTAAACCTGAGTCATATGGTACGCTTAAAGAAATAGCCAACGTCTTGAAAGAGAATTCATCGGTCAGAGTACAAATTATAGGGTATACCGACAGTGACGGCGATGAAGCATCAAATTTGGATCTTTCCAGACGCCGGGCTGCGTCTGTTAAAAATTCTTTGAATTCCGAATTCGGAATAGATGAATCAAGAGTGGAAACAGACGGAAAAGGTGAATCACAGCCGGTTTCAGATAACAATTCCCCTGAAGGGAAAGCCAATAACAGGAGAGTAGAATTTATAAAATTATAACTAAGCACAATTATGATTTCTACAGATTAAGAATGTAAAAATTCCGTTTTTAATATTTTTACTGTAGGAATTCGATAATGAATTCCTACAGTGGTTTTCTGCCTTGATTCTCTTTTACTACAGTAAATCCATTACCCAATAAATTTTGCATTAGTCCCTAAAACACTTGCGGTTCAAAAACATTTCCATATTTTAAAGTCTATTAGGGAAACCACTTATGAAACAATTAGTTTTTCCGCTTATCAAACACATTAACAAAAGGAGTTAAAATGGCCGGTACCATAAAACCACATGCCACAGGCAGAGTAGCCAAAGGGGATGTAACAAAACGCGTGGGAATTGAACAAATCGAAGCCCGCGGAATCAATGTAAAAGATTTAATTGAAAAATTAATAGACGCTGCAGGAGCAGAATTCACTACTTATTATTACTACACAATCCTTAGAATGAATCTTGCAGGTCATGAAGATTATAAAGAAATATGTGAAGATGCCAGGCTTGAAGACCGGGCTCATTTCGAATTAATTACACCGCGGATTTTTGAACTCGGCGGTACAATTCCAAAGGATATTAGAGAATTTGCGGACAGAGCAGGATGTCCGGATGCATATTTACCTGATGATCCTACTGCAATCAACATTTTAACCGTTCTCCTTGAAGCTGAACGCTGTGCTATTAGAACCTGGAGTGAAATATGCGATATTACATTTGGAAAGGATTACCGCACATACGATATGGCATCCCGAATCCTTCAGGAAGAGATTGAGCATGAAGCATGGTTCATTGAACTGTTAAGCATGGAAAGGGATGGTGCTGTCAGACCATCGGGACATTTTAGAAGAGGAGAACCTGGAGACGCACCTTATAGCAAAAACAGAGGATTTTATAATCCTTAAGGATGTGCCAGTATAAAGTAGTTTTGATTCACGGAAATGAAAAAATCAGCCTGAATGTACGGCATGATGAAACTATTCTTGATGCCGCACTTCGGGCTGATATTGAACTTCCTTATACTTGCCTTCAAGGCTGGTGCATCTCATGTGCAGGGAAAATTTTAAAGGGTTCTGTAGATCAAACCAGTGCATTAAGGGTATTTCCTCAAGATATGGAACAAGGATTTGTTTTGCTTTGCAGTGCATTCCCGAAATCCGACCTTGAAATTCTAACACATCAGAAAGAAGAATTAAGAATTTTCCGAATCTCCCAAAAATTACCCGCCCCAATGGGATAATTGTAGATATAAATTTCAAATTCCTCTGCTTCCCTCTGCCTTTCATTATAGGTAAATTAAAGTTATTTTTCCGCATGAATTTCAAAGATTTCTAATGGAAAAAATTTCCGTTATTGTTATAACAAAGGATGAGGAAGATTCAATTACAGACTGCTTAAAGAGCGTGGAATGGGCAGATGAAATTATACTGGTGGACTCAGGAAGTAAAGACCGTACAACAGAAGTAGCAAAAAAATTCACTTCTAAAATATTTGTAAAAAAATGGGAAGGTTTTTCGGCACAAAAGAATTATGCACTCAGCCTTACAAATAATGAATGGGTATTGAATATCGACGCTGATGAAAGAACACCTGAAAAATTAATAAATGAAATTTCAAACTTAGATTTTACTTCGGCGGACGGATTTTACATTCCCCGTGAAAACTATTTCATTAATAAAAAAATTACTACTTGCGGATGGAATAAGGATAATCAACTAAGATTATTTAAAAAATCCAAAACCAAACTGACTGATAGACTTGTGCATGAAGGATTTGTTGTAAATGGTAAAGTAAATTATTTAAAAAATCCTCTAATTCATTATACATTTAAAAGTATAACTAACGCTCTTTCTAAAATTAACTACTATTCCACTCTTAGGGCTCTGGAAATATATAAGGAAAAAGGGAAGGTTACTGCTTTTACAATTATTTCGCACTCATTTTCAGCTTTTTTCAGATATTTCATCTCTTTACAAGGTTACAAGGACAGCATGTACGGCTTGATTATTTCCATGTTAAACTCATTTACTACACTCCTTGTATATTCAAAAGTTTGGGAGCTCCAAAAAAATTCCGGATTCACAAAAAGGAATTGATACGGCAATAAGAAATAAATGAATTTTTCTTAAATGAAAACTTACTTTAGAATTTTGAAATATGTTAAACCTTATTGGAAGCATCTGCTGATTTCTGTAGTCTGCACTATATTGTTTGCAGCATTAAATGGAGCGTCCGTATATCTTACTATTCCGCTGCTCGATACTTTATTCCAGGAAACGGTTCATCAGGAAGTTACTCCAAAAACAGATAAAGATGCAGGATTTCTTCCGGAATGGATAAACAACCTGGGAAGCGATTTATCGGATTGGTTCAATAAATTTGTATTCAGCGGTGATAATATTGAAGCTTTAATTAAGATATGCCTTCTAATTCTGTTAACATTCCTAGGCAAAAATATCTTCGGATATTTACAGGCTTATTTTCTTACTTACGTTGAATACGGGGCAATGAAAAACCTCAGGGATGAAACATATGAGCATCTGCACCAGCTGCCCATGAGCTACTTCAAAAAAGAAAGAGTAGGTAATTTAATCTCACGTTTCATAAATGATGTAAGTGTTATTCAATCAAGTATTTCTGCAACCTTTTTGAATCTTATCCGGGAGCCTCTTACAATTATTGTTTTTTTTATTATTGCTCTCAGCATAAGCTGGCAGCTATCGCTTGTTGCTTTTATTATTCTTCCATTCTCAATGCTCATTATTACATGGATAGGACTGAAATTAAGGAAGTACAGCACCGCAGTTCAGGCAAAAATGGCCGATATTACAAGTATACTCCAGGAGACTATCTCCGGAGTTAAAATTGTAAAAGCATTCGGAATGGAATCCTATGAGAATAAAAAATTCAAAAAGGAAACTTTTAATTATCTTAAAATGATTCTCCGGATTGTGAGGGTAAGAAATACCGCGTCTCCTGTTACCGAATTTTTAAGTGTTATAGTGGGAGTGATTATTATTTACTACGGCGGTGTACTTGTCTTGCAAAATAGTACGCTTAAAGCAAGCGAATTTTTAGGATTCCTGTTTGCCATTTTCCAAATGATGCCGCCGATTAAGGAATTAAGCAGCGTTAACAGCCGTATACAGGAAGCGAGCGGAGCAGCTGAAAGAGTTTTCGAAATTTTAGATACCCAACCAAATATTAAAAATCCTCCTGCCCCGCTAGTAATTAAGTCTTTTGAAGATTCTATAACCTTTGAGAATGTTTTTTTCACTTATGATGATTCAGAAGAACCGGTGCTTCAAAATATTAACTTTACTGTTCAAAAAGGTGAAGTTCTTGCATTAGTTGGTCCGAGCGGCGGAGGTAAATCTACACTGGTTGATCTTATTCCCCGTTTTTATGATCCTATTCAGGGAAGAATACTGCTGGATGGAATTGATATAAAAAATATTTCCATAGAGAGTCTTCGAGCACTGATGGGCATAGTTACTCAGGAAACATTCCTTTTTAATGAATCGGTAAGAAATAACATTGCTTATGGCCTGAATGATTACCCGCTTGAAAAAATAGTTGAAGCATCAAAGGCTGCAAATGCACATAATTTTATAGCGGAAATGCCGGATGGATACGGCACAATTATCGGTGAGCGCGGAATTAAACTTTCAGGGGGCCAGAGGCAAAGATTATCTATCGCAAGAGCAATTTTAAAAAATCCGAGTATTATGATTTTTGATGAAGCGACTTCTGCACTCGATAATGAATCTGAAATTCTTGTTCAGGAAGCAATTGAAAGAATGATGGAAAACCGTACAACCATTGTAATTGCTCATAGACTAAGCACTATCAGAAATGCTACAAGAATTCTGGTGCTTGATAAAGGGAATATTATCCAAGCTGGCAAACATGATGAACTGATAGAAATTACCAACGGTCTTTACAAAAAATTTTACGAAATGCAGTTTAGGGATTGATTCTAAAAAATAAAAATGATTACAAGCAGGTTTAACCCGCAGTTGGCTTTTTATCTTTTGATCTGCCTAGTTTGCAGCTTCTTAATCTCTCTCTTTCTGGTTCAACTATTTGCGGTTCTGCTTACTTTTATGTGGCTGCTTGAAAGATTCAGCAATAAGAGGAAAGCATTCGATTTTTTCGGATTGTTAATACTACTCTATGGAGCGGCAAGATTAATTTCAATTATTTTCTCCGAATTTCCGGAAGAAAGCATCCACTCTTTTTACAAAGAAGCTCTTTTTTATTTTAGTTTTTTTTCTATGAGTTTTTACTTGAAAATTTTGGACGAAAATTATCTGAGGAAAATAGCATATACATTTGCAATTGCTTCTGCTGTTGTAGCAGTTATCGGAATAATTAAATTCAATTTGGATTTTGACTATAGAGCAAGTTCATTTAGTTCCGGATACATGGCCTTTTCTACTTATCTGCTTGCGGGATTATCTATATTAATTTTTAGTATCCCGTTGAAAGATGTTGCATTAAACTGGTTGGTAAGATCATTCGGCAGTTCTTTTATACTGACCGGTATCATTACTTCGCTCGGCAGAGTAAATTTGGTTGTAGCGTTTTTATTGTTCGTTTTCGGAGTTATTATAAAAAAAATTAATTTTAAGGAACTTGTTGTGATAACAATCCTTACTTCTGTTTTATGCTCAATCTCATTTTATAATAACAGTTACAGGGTATTTGAATACAGGGTTAATAATCCATCCTTATTATCTGATAGAGATATAATATTAAAAGGAGCCCAAGATCTTTTCCTGGAATTTAAAAATCCTGTATTGGGTTATGGACCTAGGAGTTTTCATTCAATATTTCCCTATACAAATGAATTAAGCGACCAAAGGATAAACAGCTGGCACAATGATTTTATCCAGCTTTATTTTGAAAGCGGAATTTTAGGTTTTTTAACTTTATGTCTTTTGATTTTTACTCCTTTGTTTTTGGGAATTAAATTTTTATTAAGTAAAAACAAAAGCAATCCTTTATTCAAAGAATTGATGCTGGGAATGGTAGTTTCAATGGTAGCATTAATGCTCGCCGCACTATCATCGGTTTTTATCAACTCCCCTGTGTTATCATTAATATTCGCTTTTTTGCTGGCACTGCAATCAGCGATGCTGTATAAAGAAGGATGGTTTAAAGAATTTAATTTTTCTAAATTAAAAATTGGAGCTTGAAAGTGGAAGTAAAAGAAACAAATCATGTTTATGAACTAGCAGAACGTTTATCTTCCCGGTTTAACAGTAACATAAAAGAAACAGCCATTATTCTTGCAGCCGGACATGGTAAAAGAATAAAGTCGCAGCGCTCAAAAATGCTGCATAAAATTTGGGAAGTTCCTACAGTTGAAAGGGTGTATAATGCCTGTAAAGAGGCAATAAAAGATTTAAATATTGTTATTGTAGTCGGAATAAAAGCAAAGGACGTTATTGAATTAATAGGAAAAAGAGACTCGACTATATTCGCTTACCAGGAATTTCAAAATGGAACCGGACATGCAGTTCAGGTTGCTTTAGACAAAATTGAGAATAAAATGTCCGACGGGATTGTTTATGTTCTACCCGGGGATATGGGATTAATTGATAAACAAACAATGAATTTATTCCGTGAAGAATTTCTCAAAACTGATTCCGATATGATGGTGCTTACCGGATTATTCGAAGGGGACTCTAAAAATAATTCTTATGGAAGAATAATCCGTGTAAAAGAACTGGATGAAAAGGGGAAATCTTCAGGCAAAGACAAGGGAAAGGTTATCGAAATTATGGAATATAAAGATATACTTTCTCTTCCCCAGGATAAGCCGTACAAAATAGTATTTAACGGAAAAACTTATTCATTTTCAAAAAAAGAGTTAATAGAAAACCCGGAATTTAACTCAGGTGTATATGCTTTTAAATATAATAAGTTAACCGAGCTGGTTAGTCAATTATCCAACGAAAATGTACAAAATGAAATCTATATAACAGATCTTATAAGTTTGTTTAATAAAAAGAATTATACGGTGATGGCTATTAGTCCCGTTGAACAGTATGTAGTAATGGGTTTTAATAATAAGTCAGTATTGAAGGAGATGGAAGAAATTGCCCGGGAAAAGGTTTATGAGAAACTTAAGGACATAATAGAAATAAAAGATCCTGATGATTTTTTTATCCATGAATCGGTCGTTGATGAAATAATAGAAATGGACAAAAAAAATATCCCGCTTGATATTACAATAGGTAAGGGTGTTTATATTGGAAAAGGAGTTAAACTGAATTACAATCTTGAATTTAAAAAGAATGCATTCATTACATCAAATGTTCACTTTGGGCAGAATATAATTATATGGCAGAATGTTCATCTTTCATCCCTTTCACACCAGAAGATTATAATCGGTAATAATGTCGAAATTCTTTGGGGTGATATTATTAAGGGAAATATTGTAATAGGTGATAACTGCAGAATAGAATCTAGTGTTAATATGACCGGAAGCGATGAGCATCCGTTAAAAATAGGAAATAATGTGTTAATTAAAGGGACAAGTTATATATTCGGATCAATAATTGAAGATGATATTCAAATTGAACACAGTGTTTTAATTAAAAAGAAAGTTGAAAAACTGATTAAAAGAAACGGCGAGATCCAGAGAATCAGATATTATCTTCCCATGCCTGAAGGCATTGACGCAGTAGAAGATCTGTAATTACAGCAGCAGTGTTTTTATGTATTAATATTTTTTTGATTTATTGTTATTTGTTCAAAATCATTTTCCTTACTTCTACAGAATTTCCGGCCTGTAACCTGTAAAAATATACTCCACTAGATAAATCTTTTGCGTCGAATGATACTTTAAATATTCCTGCCGGTTTAAATTCATTTACAAGGGAAGTAATTTCGGTTCCCAGCACATTAAATATTTTTAAGGAAACAAATGATGGCTCCGAAATATGATATTCTATTGTAGTGGACGGATTGAAAGGATTAGGATAATTCTGATTGAGCCGGAAAGATAAAAGCTTATTTACTTCATCATTCACCGGAGTTGTACCTGATACTGTTATTGTACCCGCCATTCCTATTCCGCCTGGACTTCCATGAGGAACACAATAATATCTATGTAATCCCTCAGTCATAATGACCTTGGAGAAGGTCGGATTTGAACTCGTAATTGGTGCACTCCAGGAATCAGGACCAGATGTTTCATCCGAAGTAGTTGTATGTATCCCGCTTTCCCATTGCCACAGAATTGTATCGCCGGCAGCTATGTTTATATCTTTCGGATCGAATTCAAAATCTCTTACAAAGATAGTATGTTTAGTTTGCCCGATACTTACGGCAAAAAAACCGTTTAATAATAAAAGAAAAAGAATACTTCTCATATAACCTTTATAAATTATTTATTGGAATATAAATTTATAGTAGAAATTATAAACATATAGTGACAAGATTATTGTGATATTTGTGGTGTGAGAGGCGGTATATTTATGAAAAATTAGTAATCCTTGAATATTCTATTCTAATTTTCATTTTCGAAGAGATTTTCTTTATCTAGTTTGCTGTCCTTATTTGGTTCCCAATGTAATCCCTCACATGGGATATAATTAACTGAGGGATGGCGGTCATGTTTTAAACAAAGAACCGCAGTTTTGTCGAAATTTTTACAGGTCGAGCAGAGTGATGATTCAATTACATCTTTATTTTTCTCCTCAAATAACCGGTAATGGAGTATCGCCGGGTGGATAATGACTACATAGATTGCAGTTGACGCAATAATCCACCAAAATCTAAAATCAATATAGTCCCTCGAAATCCAGAGAATAGGAATCAGCAATACTATCCTAAATATTGACCAGAAGACAATTTCTCCCATCTGAAACCAGTTTTCCCTCAATAAAATGATAAGCTTTAGAACAAAAGATAAGAATTTTTGCTATAATCAGCATTAAAAAAATCACCAATAATAAAAGAAAAGAAGAAAACCATTATTTAGATTATTTTATTAATGTTATATTATAACTAAATTTAAAAAAGAAATTTTACCAAATGAAGTAAATTTTACCAAATGAAGTAATAGAAGTAAAAATGACGGGGTATTTAATATTGTGAGCGCGGGTGGTATCGAACCACCGACCCTCTGCTTAAAAGGCAGATGCTCTACCACTGAGCTACGCGCCC
>DAISZW010000299.1:0-2595 GCA_036824595.1 Ignavibacteriaceae bacterium | reverse complement strand
GAGTACAAATTAACAATCTCATTTAATAATGTATAGAATTCTTTTCTTATTCTGCTTTTCTGCTTTATTAAGAGCTCAGGATTCAGTTTATACTTTACAGCCGGTTGAAGTAATTGCAGTAAGACCGGCAAATAATTTTCAGTCATTTAATGTGCTCATAGAAGAAGAATTTATAAATATTGAAACGCTTTCACTCCAGGAATCTTTTTCCAAAGTTCCCGGACTAATAATCAATGACAGAAACAATCCATCGCTGGGGGATAAAATTTCTATAAGAGGAATCGGTACGCGTTCCTCTTTCGGCGTAAGAGGAATAAAAATATTGGCAGATAATATTCCGTTAACATTACCCGACGGACAATCTCAGACAAATAATATTGATCTTTATTCAACAGGCAGAGTTGAGATTCTTAAAGGACCGGTTTCATCTTACTACGGCAATTCGGCAGGAGGCGTGCTTAATTTTCAATCAGAGATATCCGAAACAGGTAATATAAACATTGCACCTGAATTAATGATGGGAAATTTTGGATTTCAAAAATATTCGGTAAAAGCATCCGGAACATACGATTCTCATTCTTATCTATTAAGCCTTAATAATCTAAATTACAAAGGATTAAGGGATCATTCTTCAAGGAAATCATATCAATTAAATTCTTTATATCAAGGTGAACTTTCAGCCGATTTTAGGATCAAAGCTGTAATCAATTATTTTAATTCACCGTATTTATTAAATCCGGGATCTCTAGATAAAACAGCTCTTGAAAGGGATAGAAATGCGGTAAGACAGTTTAATAAGCAGCAGGGCACAGGGGAAAAAGCAGATCAATTACAAACCGGAGCTACAATATATTTTTCCGATAATGATTTCCATTTGGAAGCAACAGTATATTTTATAAAAAGGGATGTTTTAAATCCGATACCGGGAAGAATAATTGATCTGAAAAGAATGTCCGGAGGTTTTAGATCAATGGCGGGCAAAAAAGTAATTATGGAAAATATCCGGCTGGAATTTAATGCAGGAGCGGATATTGAACTGCAGAATGACTTAAGAAAAGAATTTGAGAACCTTGGTTTAGCCGGTACAGATCTCGAACCTGAAGAGATATTTGAAAATTTAAGTTATGGAAATAAACTGATTGATCAGGAAGAAAATGTTGTTGGAATAGCTCCTTTTTTTTCCGTGCAAGTGCTATTAGATAAAAATCTTGGGTTTTTAAGCGGGATAAGGTATGATAATTATTTATTTAAGGTTGATGATTCATATACAAATAATTCCGGTAAAAGAAAGATGAACCGGGTAAGCCCGTCCGCAGGAGTATTTTTTAAACCGGCAATTAATTCTAAAATTTATTTTAATTATTCAACATCATTTCAGACTCCAACAACATCTGAGCTGAGCAACAGGCCTGAAACTGAAGGAGGGTTTAATCCCGGACTTAAACCTGAAACTATTTACCAGTTTGAATTAGGAAGCGATCATCTTTTTAATGAATGGAATACATCTTTCTCTGCATCGGTCTTTTATTTAAATTTCAATGATTTGATTATTCCTTACCAGGTCCGGAATTCCGAAGAAACATATTTCAGGAATGCAGGCAAAGCTGAAAATAAAGGGGCTGAAGTTATGATTGAATCGTCGGTCACTGAGAAAATAAAAGCAGTATTTTCTTATTCCGTAATGGATTTTAAATACAAAGATTATGTCGTGGAAAGAGAAAACAATTTCATACAGCTTGGAGGAAATAAAGTCCCCGGAATTCCCATGCAGAGTTTTTATTTTAAGCTTGAATATATAAATGAAACCGGAATATTTGGAAGTATTAATTTGAGCTGGCTTAGTGAACAATACACAAATGATTTTAACGGAACTCCCCCCGGAAGCAGTCTTCCCAAAAGAAATTTTATAAATGAAGAGTATATGAAAACGGATTTCAGATTAGGATACAATTTTAATTTTAACCTGGTGGACATGATAATCTTTTCAGGAGTAAATAATCTGTTTGACAAAAAATACAATTCTGTTATTCCTAACGCTGCCGGAGAGAGATATTTCGAACCTGCACCCGGGAGGAACTGGTATGCAGGAGTGCGAATTGAATACTGACAACCCGGAAGTTCTTTTATGTAATTTCGATCAGAATTTAATAATCCCAATCTTTTAATTTTCATAGATCTTATAATCCCATTGATTCTTTTTATTCGAAAGGCTATTTTCTCATGTAATTATTTTGCTCCCCTAACATCATCTTTTATCGGCAGGGGTAATGCTAAGATTGGCGGATAGGCATTGCCTAAGAATAAGGAAAAAGAATTGTCGATTACTTAAATTTTTAATAACAATCGGGGAATATTAAAAAATGAAACTCAAGGGGCTTATAGTAACTCCGCTTCACTTTTTATTAATCGCATCAGTAATATTGAAACTAGCAGCTTGCAATACGGATTCACCTGTTGAACCATCCATAGATGATGAAATATTTAAATATGACCGTTCACATCTTTTGAGTTTAATTAAGGATAGAAATTTAAGAATTGCTGTATATAAACAGATAATCTCAATGAAATCGGGAACTGCATCCGAGTACATTTCTA
>DAISZW010000298.1:0-2607 GCA_036824595.1 Ignavibacteriaceae bacterium | reverse complement strand
TTCCGTACTGTATCGTAATAAGAAACGGAACCCGGCATTTGATTCTGATCGCCGTGAACAAATAATTTCATCTCCTGGTAATTAAAAACGTCCAGCGGGCGGTAAAGGTATTTAACTGCTTCCCGGTACTCACCGTCCTTTAAATCATTAATAACTAGGTTTAAAGCCTGCTCATTCCTGAATACTTCTTCATTCGGATTTGTACGGTCTTTTTCCTGCGATACTCCCGGGGGTATGTGATAGTCACGATTGTCTTCATAACTGATAACCGAAACCGACATTGTAGTATCCTGCGGGAGCAATTTTTCCCATTGATTTCCTACAAGATCGAATTCGGCAAATCTTAAGCGCACTCTTGTATCTACATTGGTGATAAACATTCTTATTGCTTCAACATTAGTGAAGGTCGGATCGCCGATTTTCATGGTTGTGTCTTTTAAGGGGATCCTAAACAGATACCATTTTGGTCTATCAACAGGCTGATCACCGCCGCCGGCAATAAAGGGATTGTTTTCAGGTGAAAGCGGAATTTCATAGCGGAAAAAGTTGTTAACAAGACTGATATTCCCGTTTTTATTTAAATCTTCGGTATCCGGGAATCTCCCGATATCCGTAAGAACGGCATTTCCTTGTGTACCGTTAATATTAAAATATGCTTCAGCGGGAAGATCGGAACCGCCGGCAAATCCAAAATTATCGCCGCTCGGGTCAGCTTTATTGCTTGAATATCTTACTCTTTCCTCTTCGTCTGTTAATCCGTCGATTCCTACATCCTCTTTTGCTTCAAGATCCATTACATCATTGCCGTCTTTGTCTTCCGTATTAAGAATGCCGTTTGGGATAACATCTTCGCTTATTCTGCCGAGGTCAATATATATTTTCGCATCTTCAGGAGCATTAACAACATTCAGCCAGAATTCAATAAATTCTACATTCTCTTCCACAAGATTGTTTGCAGTTGAAGAAAGCAGCTTCATTACACCGCCCCAATTTCTTTCTCTCTGACTTAGATCGGGTGAATAATTAAATGGACCTGTTGTATCGGGCCAAAAATTGAAATCCATTATCGGGACATCCTGGTCTGTTCTGGCTACTTTTTTTCTTTCACCCCAAATATCTTTAACAGTCACTCCGGAAGGGGTAGCTGAAAACCAAAAGGTTTTTCCTTTATACGGTATTATTTCTTCCGGAGCCAAACCGGGTAATGCCGGCAGTTCGGCAGGAGGACTTAAATCTTTCCACCCTGTATAAGAAACACCAATTGGAATAATCCTTTTTGCACCTTCAAAATCATCTATATAAGCGATGCTTTTCTCCTTATCCGAAAAGATTGTACTCTTTTTGGTATTTGGATCGGGATCGATGTAAGCGTATTCACCGCTTACGGACAAGCTGGACATCGCTTTTGTGGAAATAAGGTTATCCAGACCTTTTGTAATAAAAGGAAGATCAACGCCTGTGCTGAAATCAACTCCGTAGATTGTATTGCTTAAAGGTTCTTCGCCTATTCTTACTTTGTCGCTTAATGTCTGCTGGTTCAAATTTAAAATCGAGAAACCAAGCTTAGTTCTCTCCGAAAAATCAAAAATCCCTCTCGCACCCAATAAAGTTTTTGATGCAAGCTGAAATAAATCATTCTGCTCGTAAGTGATTTTTAAATCTGCCCCCGGAACAAGTGCAGCATCATTCCTGATTGTAAGCTGGCCGAGAGTATAATCTACAACATAATCCGATCCCGGAGATAATTCTCTCCCGTTAAGTTTTACCCTGACAGAATTTTCAACGACATTAAATCCGAGCTGGTAAACGTTGGAAGCTTCCCCTGAATACTTCCCGACAAACATCCATCTGTCTTTGGTTTTCTGTTCCTGAGCTGCAGTTGATGTTGTATCGTAAACTTCATCGAATCTGAGCGAATCTTTATTTGTAAATACATCCGGTATATTATTTCCGAAAGGCTGCAGCCTCGGGAAAATAATTTCACCCGTTTCTAGTAAAATAGTAACCCCTGATTTCCAGTCAAAAACATTATCCGGAGTTGCTTGTTCACTGGAATTGAATCTATCCAATCCGAAGGCTTCAAGAAGTTTTACAGAGCCGGTTGTTCCGGGTAATTCATCTACAGGATCCTGTCCGGGAATTTCATATTGAATTCTGAATTCAAAACCTTCTTTTTTAATATTTCTTCCTCCCACCGGATAAATATTTTTTAGCAATAACCGCCAGGCTTGCGTCCAGTTCGGTTGAAGAGTTTTCGGTTTAACAAGTTTCAATACCAGCTTTTGAGAATCGGATTCAGCGCTATTAAGGAATTGCCCGAAGAATAAATCATCATCTGGGCCAGGCCCGTTTTCTCTACGGTATGCTACTGCAATTACATCCTGTGTATTTATTTGAGTTTTAAAGGAAATAACACCCGTATATTCGTTAATTGTATAATCCTCATTTTCTTCAAGAAGGAGAAAGCGCTCTGTTTCACTACGTCCATCTCCGCCGCTTATATTTCTTCTATAAGTTGCGCTGTCGTAAGGTTCATCTTTAAATCTACTCGGCAAATCAATAAAAGCATTGGCATTTCTTTCTTTCTGGGGATTTTTCCCGGAAACA
>DAISZW010000134.1:7074-9519 GCA_036824595.1 Ignavibacteriaceae bacterium | reverse complement strand
AATGAGTCCGCAGTAAGATTTTACACGAATTTCACTAATAAAAATTCTGCAATTACGAAATTCCTGTTTTATTTGATCCATTTCACCGGAAATGTAGTAAATTGCTCACAATTCTATATTTGTGGTGATATTAATCCTTCTCTTTTTAATCAATATATGTTAAATATTGACAGCAAATGATGACTATATAATTAAAAAGAAAGGATAGTGTTATGTGCAGTTTAAAGAAACTTATGATGAGTTTAGTTTTTGCAGGTATTATTGCATTACCTATCGGTTTATATGGACAAGACACAGACCAGCAGAGTACAGAAACAGATTCTCTCGAAAATATGTCGACTGATCAGACCGGAACAACGGATCAGCAGGGAACGGAATCTTCTATGGGAAGCTACTCAACCAGTGAACTGGATAAGGGATTAGCAGCACTTGACGAAACCCCCGATGATAATCTGAAAACCGAATTTGAGGGGATAGCGGAAACACAGGCGAGAGATTTTCAAACAAAGCTTGGCCTGAATGACGATTCTTTCGGTGAAATTAAAGAGGCAATAACCAATTACCTGGATGAAGGATGGGAAGCCAGAGTAAAATTGGCGCAGGGAGCAGGAAATCCTGATGCATATAATAAGAACTCCGCCGATCTTGCTTACCTTAGGGTTGATCTCGCCGAACAGATTAAAGATGAGCTTGGTGATTCAGGTGAAAGCCAGTGGAGCACTCATGCAGTGGATTTCTGGACTTCACTGGATAAAGCAGATTATGAACTGAAAGCCAGGGAAGCCGGTATATCAACCGGAACTACAGGCGAAACACCTGGAATGGATCAGAATCAGAATGAAAACCAGAACCAGATGAATATGGAAAATGATCGGCAGAACATGAATGAAGATCAGCAGAACATCGATCAGAACCAGAATAATACTGATGAAAGTCAGGGTGGTACAGACCAGAATAATACTGACCAGGAAGAGAATACAACCGATCAGGACGAAAGCACAGATTAGGATCAAATCAGTCCTGATAAAGGCCAGTGAACAAAGAATCATAGAAATAGATATCATTTCTCATATTCAATAAACGGCCAATAGGAGAAATCTTATTGGCCGATTTTTTTTAAATAATTTCGATTATCAAAAAATCATACGGGAATAGTTCTTCTCATTTTACCTTTTTTATCCTGGAATTATTTTTTATCTCTTAAAATCTACCTCTGTTTTATTGGTGAGCCATGGTTCAATTTTTGAGATTGAGCGGTGTCAAATTATTTGAGAGAATAAAAATTATGAAATGCATAATCTTCAAAATCATCTCAATTTTAGCGGTTTTTTCTTTCATTCACTTCCAAAGCTGCAGCGATGAAGAAAACACTGCACCTGCCTTTAACCGTAATTAATATAGTCGTAAAATCATCAAGTGATTCTTTAATAGTCAGCGGTGCTAATGTTGTTCTATATAATGCCGATAACGGGGAAGCAGTCTCGCGTACATTTTCCGCCGCCGACAGCACTGCCAAGTTTGAATCTGCACTTTCGGGGAATTTTTATGTTAGAATAGCGGCACAGGGATTTAAGGAAGTACCTAAGGGAAGTGTAAGTCCTGTACCGTTTTCCGTTTCAGCCGGACAATTATTCGGGCAAACTTATTATATGAGCCCGATGCAGGGTACCTTCGGTAAGATCGATGGAACTATTACTCCGAAGCTCCCGGGATTTTTAATAATCGCAAAATCCACAAGCAGCAGTTCGGAATTTCATTCCTATTCCGGTCCGGAGGGATATTTCGTTTTGTATAATATTCCTTACGGCACTTATGCGGTGAATGCAGTTAAGTCTGGATATAAGTTAAATGCACAGCCGGAGATTACTCTCTCTTCATCTTCTTTTTCCCAGACTCTGCAGATAACCGTTAATCAGGTTGCCGGTTCAAGCTTATCTGGTAAAGTTACATTCCTTTCTGCCGTAAACGGAATTGTTGATGTTTCAGTGCGCGATGAAACATCGCTGTCAGTTATCAACGGACTTACAACAAAGATTGATTCTAACAGAAACTATAATAATTAATAACATCCCTGACGGTAATTATGTTGCATGGGCATCGTATGAAAATGACGGCTATGTAATGGATCCCGACTGGTTATTTAAAAATCCCGGAGCCTTAGAGATTTCATTTATAGGTTCTGCCAAAACGCTGGACTTCAGTGTAACTGATGCCGTTACAATTATTTCTCCAACTAATTCTCCAACTGCAGTCTTACCTGCTCCGGCAGATTCTAGTATTCTTACTTTTTATTGGAATGCATATCCGCAGGCTAAAGAATATATTATCGAGGTTAGGGATTTAAACGGCAATCTTATTTGGGGAGGTTTTACGGATTCAGGTATAATCAATCATTCGCAGATACCTAAAGAATGGAACAGCGTTCAATTTAATTTTGACGGATCT
>DAISZW010000134.1:0-6974 GCA_036824595.1 Ignavibacteriaceae bacterium | reverse complement strand
AAATCTAAATGATTTACCAAAGTTTAAACCTTACCGGAATCGTTATTTTACTTTCAACTGCTTTCCCGTCTTTTATTCCCGGAGTAAATTTTGTTTTCTTAATAGCATCTGCCGCAGCATTATCGCATTCTTTTTCCAGGCTTTTAACCACTTCAGTTGAAGAAACATCTCCATTTTCATTGATAATGGCTTTAATTAAAACTTCCCCCTGAAGTTTACTCTCTTTTGCAGATGCAGGATAAACAACATTCTTTGCAATTTGTTCAATTCCGCCTACCGGGAAAGGAATCTTATCTAATTCCTTCTCCTGGGCAAATATGCTTAAGCCGCCGATTAAAAGTATTAAGAACAAGTATGCTAAAATAGATCTCATTGTGAACCTCTCATTATTTTTTTTAATTATTTCAGCCGGAAGTTTATAGGAACAATAACCTGAACCTTTACAGCTTTACCGTTATGCTTTCCGGGCGTGAATTTTGTTTTCATTAGCACATCCCTCGCTTCAGCATCCAATAACGGGTGGACACTCTTGACTACTTTACTGTTTTGGGGATTTCCGAATTCATCAACAAATAATTTCACAAGGACTTTCCCTTCAATTCCCTGTTGCTTTGCTTCTTCAGGGTATTTCATCCTTTTGGCAATATCTTCAATCCCTCCAACCGGCGAAGGCATTTCATCTATAGAGGAAAGGTACTCGTCTTCCGGCTCTTCCTCCGGAAGCAGAAAATTGTCAATCCTGGGAAAGAAGCTCAACCCGTTCGGGCTGTAGTTAAAAACAAAATCCGTGTGTGATTTTACAGGCTTAAAATTCATTTCCGGCGGGATCGCTTTAAATGTTTTCCGTATAAATTTAATTACTGCATCATCGATGCTGCTGCTTATGCTTTCAAGCAGCACTATTTTGTCAATATATCCTGTTTCCGAAAAATAAATTATTGACCTGAAAGTAAATCCGGGCTTATTAAATCTTTCGGGCTCTTTTCTGCTATGTTCCTCAAGAAGGCGTACTACTTCCTTCCACTCAGGGCTGTCATACTTAAATCCCCCTTTTAGTCCAGGCGTTAGATCCTGCCATGACATGTATGAATCTTTTTCAGTAGTATCGATAATTTCCGGCTCCCTTGTTTCATTGCAGGAAATGAATGCTGCTGCTAGAATAAGCATTAAGAAATTTTTCATTTCATTCCTCATAAACTTGGTTTAATGATAATTTCATTTCCGGAGGCGGCTCTAACTTCAACACCGGGTAGACTATTATAGAGCATTTCAATTGTTTCCGACTGCCTTTCCATCCGTCCGGAAAGATCTTCAATCCTGGCGCGGTAGTAATTAATCTGCACTAAAATATATCCGCTAATAAGAAGCATTATCAAAACTACCGCATAAGATATTATTGCCGGGATATTGTGTTTTCTAAAGAAGCCGGCTTTTTTCTGCGGAAGTCTGCTTACTGATCTTAAAATTCTTTCATCAAGCTCTTCCGGAAATTCTTCGGCCGATTCTTCGACAACAGACATGATCCTGCTAATCTGCCTGAAGTATTTTCTTCCTTCAGTGCTGCCGGCAAGCTGAGTAAAGAGGAATGACTCTTCACCTTTTTTCAGCTCGCCGTCAAAATACATGTCGATCAATTCAATTATTTTCTTCTCATCCATTTTCACCGCCGTTTTTTACTGCACATGCTTTGAAATACGTTTAATTAATTTCTGCCGGACTTTGTAGAGCCTGCTTTTCACAAGCTCTTCATCAGACCCAGTGAGTGATGCTATTTCTCTATAGCTTAACCCGGAGTATTCCTTAAGTATAAAAGCTTCCTTCTGATCCGGATTTATTTTATCCAATTCCTTCATTACCAGTTCCTTTAAATCCTTAAGCTCTATATCATCAGGGAGAGAGTAAATGTCTTCCTTTTCCAGCTCGTCAAAATCTTCAGTTTGTATGTAAAGCTTTTGCAGTTTTGTATTTCTGTATAATCCATAAAGCTCATTCCTTGCAGATTTGAAGAGCCAGAAAAGGATGCTCTCCCTGCTGACTATTAAATCAAGATTTTTGTAAAGCTTTAAAAAAACATCCTGTACGATATCATCCGAAAGCATCCGGTCGGAGCACATTTTAAGCACATAGTTATAAAGCCTCTTCTTATATTTATTGAAGAGAAGCGTAAACTCTATTATTTGATTGTTTTCCCTATTCAAATTATTTCCGCATTCTGCAGAGAGATGCAAAAAACCGGGTAAATGTTTCCGGTATAGTAAAAAATAATTTTAATAATTGTGTAATATTATAAAATATTAAATAAGAGAGACTTCCTGAGGAGATCGATAAACAGCATGAATTACGGAATTCAAATGCAGGAACTTCATTAATGAAGCTCCTGCAGAAAATAGATCTTTAATCTCAATAATATCAATAATTCATTGTAAGAATTCTTCCGGATGTGAAATTAAAAAACTTCTCTTTATCTGCCAGCATTATGCCCTGCCGCAAATCTTCCGGGGTTTTGCCTGCAGCTTTTAAACAGCCGGGGCAGGCCATAATTTTTATCCCCCTATCAAGAAGCTTTTGTATCTGAGCCTGGGAAGAAGAGAAGTTAGTGAAATTTAAATCGGGAGCATCTTTTAAAAGTATTTCTATCCCGTCAATATCGAAGTACATGATTACATCTTTATCCTGAGCCATCTTTTCGGCAAGATTCAGCGCCATTAAAACTCTATGGGGATGCTTATTGCCGTGGGTAACATGGATGAAAACCCCATCTTTAGGAGTATCGGCAGATTCATTATAGAAAGAGTAGGTTAATAAAATTGCTATTAATAATGTGAAGGAAAAAAAGTAAGTTTTCATAACACGCCTCCCTGTAATCTCTTTTGTTTGTTAATGAAAACTATAGAACTCTTTCAGAAATATCAATTGAGGGGGATTAGACGTTAAGGGAAGCCGGCAGGAACTTTATTGACGAAGTCCCTGCTCAGCCTGCTCTTTGGGAGTTATAAAATTTTTCCATAAAATCAGAAGCTTACTAAATATTCTGTACCGTTAAGCGTATGATAAGTGTAATATAAATTCTTGCAGACAGCAGCGACTTTCTTATTATCATCAAATCTAGCAACACCGCCGAGCTGGAATATTCCAATCGGATTACCAAGCTGATACAATGCAACTGCTGCTGCTATTCTTTCTTTCTCTGTTTCTCCGTTTTTCAAGAGTCTCAGGAGCGGGATCATTGCTTTTGATGCATCGCCTCTATCCATGTAAGATTCATTTATCAGATCCGCTAAAACTATTGCACCGCTGGTATGAAGTCCGGTATTTTCAGAATTGATAGCTTTCACAAGATTATTTGCTATTGCTGATTTTTTTTCAGCCGAAAAACCGGCCGGCTGAGCCGAAAGTGTCTGCACTGAGAAAAGTAAAAGGACAATGAAAAAAAATGCTTTCATCTTACGCCTCCTTTATAAGTTGAAAAGTTTATTTGTTACTGCCGTTGAGAACTTAAGTTAAATTCATGTGAAGTGTAACGTAAAAATGATTGAGGGATTAATAAATCTAAGAGCGGAAATTTTTGGCAGAGGAAAGAACTGAGTATTCCTATGGAAAAGAATATTCTTCTGATAGAGTGTAATATATCATGGCTAAAGCCATTATTAATTGTCGTCTCCAATACTACGCCTTGAAAGGCGGAGTTATTATTTTTCCGAATGATCAGCTAGATGAGCAAATATTAACTCCGTCATTTATGATGGAGAAATAAAGCATAATCCTTAATCGGCTTTAGCCGTGATGAAAAAAAGGATTTTATGAGATACCGAAAAATAGTTCTTTGTAAAAAGATCTCATTTTTAATAACTTTATAGTGATACTAGTTAAGTTAAAATTAACAAACTATGTTACAACTTATTCTCTGCCTAATATTGCTTTTCCCATCTCTTCAACAGGACGACAAATATTTAAAAGCACGCCGAGAAATGGTTGTGTTCCAGATTGAAAGCAGGGGAATAACGAACAAACATGCGCTGGATGCAATGAGAAAAGTTCCCCGCCACAAATTTGTTCCTTCCGACCAGGTTAACAGCGCTTATGAGGACGGGCCCCTTCCAATCGGATACGGCCAGACAATATCGCAGCCTTATATTGTAGCGTATATGACTTCAGTAATTGACCCTAAGCCGGGGCAAAAAGTTTTGGAGATCGGAAGCGGTTCAGGATACCAGGCTGCTGTCCTGGCTGAAATTGTTGATACTGTTTATACAATTGAGATCATAACAGAACTGTGGAAATCTTCTGAAAAGAGATTAAAGGATTTAGGTTATAAAAATGTAATTTCGAAAAATGCGGACGGCTATTACGGCTGGAAAAAATATGCTCCGTTTGATGCCATCGTTGTAACTGCTGCTTCGGAATATATCCCGCCGCCGCTTATAGAACAGCTCAAAGACGGCGGTAAAATGATCATTCCTGTAGGTTCTCCATTTCTAACACAGATGCTCGTGCTGGTTGAAAAGAAGGGGAAAGAGATTTTCACCTCGAATATTTTCCCTGTACGTTTTGTTCCTTTAACGAGGGGAAAGTGAAAAACGGTGAAATACATACTGCAAGACTTTCATTTGCGATTCTGTTTCTTTCCGTCTCACTTATTGCCTACCAGCTGCTGCTGATACAAATTCTTTCAATTGTACAGTGGTATCATTTTGCTTATATGATTATTTCTGTCGCGCTTCTTGGTTTCGGAGCAGCAGGAACTTTCTTATCTCTTTTTCAAAAGCAGATGACTGCTCATTTTGATTTTGTATTTCCTTTTTTAATTATTGTTACTTCGCTTCTTATGACAATCTCCGTTGGTCTTTCGCAGTCTGAGTTTTTTTACTTCGATTCGTACCGTCTTTTCAGTGAGTTTTCTGAAATACGGCAGCTTATTGCAGTCTATATGATTTTTTTTCTGCCATTCTTCACAGGCGCTCTGGCAATCGGCCTGGTTTTCATGAAAAATATAGAAAAGATCGGGATATTCTATTTTGCAAATATGATCGGCTCGGGAATCGGCGGAATTGCTGCTGTTGTTCTTATGTGGTTTATATTTCCCGAAAGGCTTCCGGCAGTAATTGCAGCCATTATTCTTCCGGCGGCTGTAATTTCTCTCCCCGGAAAGTTCCGGTACGGATTAATATTTTTTATTGTACTTACCGCAGCATTGATTTCATTTGTTTTTGTCAATCCGCCGGAGCTGAGGTTATCCGAATATAAAAGTCTTGCTAAAACATTGGATCTGCCGGAAACAAAAATTATCAGAACCGAAAGCAGTCCTTACGGAATGCTTCATCTTATTTCATCTGAATATTTAAGATATGCGCCCGGATTAAGCATAACATATCCGCGGCAGGTCGTTGTCAACAATGCAGCTTTCAACAATGGTGAATGGGCAGGCCCTTTGATTCATTCCAAAGAAGAATCTGTTTTCCGATCTTCTACAGAATTTCTTC
Organism: Ignavibacteriaceae bacterium; assembly: GCA_036824595.1. Lineage (GTDB taxonomy): Bacteria > Bacteroidota > Ignavibacteria > Ignavibacteriales > Ignavibacteriaceae > DATKLQ01. The sequence continues at coordinate 1,494 of DAISZW010000134.1, read as the reverse complement.
CTTATGTAACAGGTAAAAAATTTAATGTGCTTGTTTTAAATGCCGGAACAGGCAGGCAGCTAAAACATGCACTTGCTGAAGGAGCAGAAACAATAACTGCAGTTGAGCCTGATAAAAATCTGCTGGGACTGCTCACAAAAAATTACGCAGAGCTTGTTGACTCAATATATAACGATCCTCGAGTTAAAATCGAAAATATATATTCACGGAGCTATCTTCTATCCGCACGTTCAAAGTTTGATTTGATACAGCTCCCGGTTATTGATGCATTTGGAGGAACTTCGGGAATGTATGCACTGCAGGAGCAGTACCTGCTTACAAAAGAAGCATTCGGAGAAATGTATTTAAAATTGTCTGCCAGCGGCATTATCAGCATAAGTACATGGATAGATTATCCGTACAAAAATCCGCTGAAGATAATTGCAACAATTGCAGTAGCACTTAATGAAACGGGGATAGAAAATATTGCATCTCATACAGCGGCGGTAAAGAACTGGAATACTTTAACCATTATAGTAAAACGAGAAGCATTTGATCAGCCGGAAGTCGAAAAAATAAGAGTCTTCTGCAGGGAGTTGAAGTTTGATCCGGTTATTCTTCCAGGAATAAGAAATGAAGAAAGAGATTTTTACAACAGGCTGCAGGATAAATCTTTTTATTCTTACATCGATCAGCTGCTTGAACCGCAGGATAAACGGGAAAGATTTTATTCCGACTATTTATTTAATGTAAAGCCGGCGACAGATAATAAGCCGTACTTTTCGCAGTTCCTTAAGTGGAAAAGCATTTCGCAGCTTTCGGAAGCTTTCGGAGGTCAGTCGGTACCTTTTTTCGAAGTCGGGTATATTCTTCTTTATTTGACATTTTTTCAGATAATCCTGATTGCAGTCATCCTAATAATTCTTCCTTTATTTAAGATGGGATGGAAAGGGAAAAACAAATTAAGGACGCTTTTTTACTTCAGCGGACTAGGACTCGGGTACATGTTCATTGAAATAGTTTTAATTCAGAAATTCACCCTGTATTTCGGGAATGTAATTTATGCGGCTGCGGCTGTGGTGAGTTTAATGTTAATTGCTTCCGGTTTAGGAAGTCTTTTTTCTCAAAAGATAAAAACTTTGCGGAGCAGGCTGACATGGATATTATTTTTCATTGCCGGATCATTAATTTTATATACACTAATTCTTACACCGCTGCTTAAAGCAACAATCATTTTTTCTCTTCCTGTAAAGATAATTTTCGCTGCGCTGTTAACAGCACCCGCGGCATTTTTTATGGGAATGCCCTTTCCGTTAGGTTTGCGGCTGCTCGCCTCGAATGCTGAATCAGCAGGGGAGACTGCATGGGCTTGGGGAATAAACGGGGTTTTTTCTGTAACCGGCGCTGTGCTTGCCACCATAATTGCACTCGAGCTTGGTTTTGTATGGGTAATGATATTTGCAGCTTCAGCTTACATAATGGCGCTGGGTGCTAATGTCGGACAGGGGTGAAGGA
>DAISZW010000133.1:7640-9563 GCA_036824595.1 Ignavibacteriaceae bacterium | reverse complement strand
TATATCCTGCATTTTTTTATCCTTAATATAATTGAAGCAATATTGTTAAAAAAAACCCCTTCAAATGAAGGGGTTTTGAAAGATAGAAACTTAGCAAATTTTATTGAACTCTTTTGAATTCAATTCTTCTGTTTTTCTGTTTGTTTTCAGGAGTATCATTATCTACCATCGGCTGATCTTCGCCGTAACCGACTGCTGTTAATCTCGAGGCTTCGATTCCGTTGCTGATAATCCACTTCATAACAGCTTCCGCTCTTTTCTGAGAAAGCTTTTTATTGGAAGAGCTGCTGCCGACATTATCAGTATGTCCGCCGATTTCAACGGCGATTTCCGGATAAGTCTGCAAAGTTTTCAATGCTTCCTGAAGAGTTGCTTCAGATTCGGGAGTAATATCTGCTTTTCCGCTTGCGAATGTTATTCCTTCAAGAACAATCGGAACTCCTACTTTTACTACATCATCATCAGCATTAAGAGGATTAGTTCCTCTTCCAATTTCGGAAGCATCATCAACGGTACCGGCATCCGAATCAGTATTTAACGGATCGGTCTTGTATTTGTTTATTTCATCGCTGTCGCTCAAAGTATCTCCATCGGAATCAGCTTTTAGAGGATTTGTTTTATAAGCGAGTGCTTCCGCACCGTCATTCAAGCCGTCATTGTCGGAATCAGCCTGCAAAGGATTCGTTTTATACGTATTAACTTCTTCGTTGTCATTCAACCTGTCGCTATCCGAATCAGTTTTTGTCGGATCTGTTTTATGTGTATTCACTTCTTCGCCGTCACTAAGCTGATCTCCGTCAGTATCGCTGTTCAAAGGATCGGTTAAAGATGAAGTGACTTCTATTCCGTCAGTCAAACCATCTCCATCAGAGTCGGAATTTAAAGGATTCGATTTATATTTATTTACTTCCTCAAAATCATTTAAACCATCTCCGTCAGAATCCGGATTAAGGGGATCGGTGCCAAGCCGTTCCTCATCTAATCTGAACAAGCCGTCCATATCTTTGTCATCGTTTGGCGTAGGTCCAAAAGTTAAACCAATTCCGAGGTTCAGGTAGGCATCTTCCCATGAATTAAATTTGTTGAAATAATTTAAATTTTCGGTGTTGGTAAATGCCATTCCTAATTGAGCTTCAAACATAATATTATCACTTATTCTAAACTGACTTCCTAAGCCCATAGGATAAAAAACTTCCCATCCTTCTCTCTCCACCGGGTATTTACTTACGCTCGCCGGTTCTTGTTTTACTACATATCTCATGCTGCCTGCACCGATATATAAGAATGGATTCCAGCTCTCCATATCAAACGGGCTGACTACAAACCGAAAATCAATAGGAATAATTTCCGTTTCGTATTTTTCCTCGACATAATCTTTACCTGTGTATAAGCCGTAACCGCCGCCTAATTCTGCCTGCAAGCCTTCACTCAGTTCAAGCCTGAAAAATGCCCGTCCAAGATATGAAAATTCATATGAACCGGTGATATCGTTCCGGCTGAATTCGTTTAAAGGTAATAAAGCGTTACCCTGCAAACCGAATTGAACTCCCTCGGTTGTGAATTGACCATAAGATAAAGGGGATGACATTAAAATAACTAATAAAAATACACCTCTATACCAATTCTTCATAAAGTTATTCCTTATGATGTTGATTTATTTTTAATTTAATTCTCATCTTGGTATCCACTCCTTCCCCTTTAATTCCGGGAAAAGAATTTTTTTAATTTTATTTTGAATACGCATTTTAGTCTTCTCCATCATTAAACACCCTTAAAGATGAAGATTTTAATGCTTTGGGAACCTTGATGAAAGTAAATATGAAAAAGAAGAGGGGATTTTTTAGATTACCAATAAAGAAGTGCTGCCGGAAGGAATTTGAGTTAGACACCATATCTTTCCTTCGGAAGAAGCTGCATATTTAA
>DAISZW010000133.1:0-7540 GCA_036824595.1 Ignavibacteriaceae bacterium | reverse complement strand
AGGTTAATTTCATCATTTAAGTATATTAAAATGCAGTTTGGGACCATTACCCGCTACATCTTCCGAAGCATAAAAAGAAGCATCTACAGATCCTAATGGGCGGAGAAGAAGCCCTTTTGTTTTTCCATCCAGCATGCGCTGCAAAACCGGCCTTGAAATAGTAATAAAATTTTTACTCCCCGGTTCATCATTCAACTCCGAATCAAAAATCATCTGTGTATTAAAAACTTCGGAATAATCCTTTCCCCGGATAAGATTGTTATATGTTACTTCATTCTGGTTCCACTCCGGATTTCCGCCAAGGATTTCGATCACCCTTATTTTACCGAATTCCATTCCTAAATCTTCCCCATAAATCTCACTGTACTTTCCGCCTTTTGCAACAGATTGCGTTGTTAATTCCAGTAAACCGGATCCGTCAGCTTTCAGATCTTTGTATTGTTTAAGATCCCATTTTAAAATTCCCCATTGATTTGCGTTAACGGTTAATACGCGGGCTTCACCGGTTCTTTCCTTAACATGCCAGTCATTAAAGTTCACGTCCGGGAAATCTAAATTAATTAAGGCATCATGGGTAACATTAAGATGATTCGAAAAAGTATTTACACCTGGAACGGGGGGATGATAGGGGACAAGCTCCCCTTTATCAGGTCCGGCCAGGTTAACATTTACAATGTCGGCCCGGTAATAATCGACGTCGACATAATATTTACCTAACCCCCAGTCGGTTACATCGAGCTGCACATAAATCGTATCACCCGGAAGGGCATTAAATTTTTTTGTAGTCATGCTGATAATATGCCAGTTGTTTGTATCCTGTATATCATATTCCATTAAATCTGTATGAAAATTTGTTGTTCTGTTGGTATTCACCATGAAATTAAGCCTGCGGGGTGCTTCACTTACACGTACCTTGGCCTCAACGCGCAATTGGAAAGCAGTATCTCTTAATTTATTTAAATCCAGGAAAGAAGTTACATCCCTTTTAATAATTGCCCACCACACATTATGTTTATCTTTAGTTGCATCCACAAGAATTTGTGCATAACCGTTCATTTGCACAAAATTCATTGTTGCAGCCCCGTCGCCTGTAAAGTAGAACCATCCTTCAATTTTTTCTTTATCGAAAGAATCTAAAAACTGTGAATGGCACATTCCTGAAGTAATAAGAACTAAAAGGAATATTTTTAATTTCATTTTACGAATAAACATCTAAGTCCTCCGCACTGTTTAGTGTAAACATAAACCTCCCAGGATTTTTTTCCAAACTGGTTTATTCAGCAATGAATTCGAGAAGGAGGGTAGACAAAGTTATAAGTATTAATATTGCTGTGAGTAGAGAAATATACAATTCAAGTTTGGATGGAGTTTTAAATTCTGAAAATTCTTCCCGGCTAGATGATATTTGATTTGTCACGTGTAGCTATGACCCTATGATTTTATAAATTGTTTAAAGAACCTCGGGTAGAAACTATTTCAAATGAGTGGCGATCGAAAAAAGACTGTAAAAACTTAAAATCCTGCTGCAATTTTCTGCAAAGTATTCAATCCTGCGCTATCCGCCTCTTTTGCCGCCCGGAGATAAGTAACTGCTTTACTAACCAGTTCCCGGTCTTTCAGGTTTGCTTCTCTCTGCTCGTGTGACACGGTAAAGCATGGAAATAGAGCAGATACTTTTTGCAGATACTCCGCAGCATTACGATAATGTTTAACGGCATCATCGAACAAAGAGTGCAGTTCTGACGGAGCATGATCTTTTGCTTCAGATAAAAAAGGTGCGGCATAGCTGCGGCATTCCGCCCAAACAAGCGGATTAAAAGCGGCGCCAAACTCGTCTGCTAATCCATGCTCCAATGCATTAATCCACTGATCATAAGCAGCAGGACCGGTCTTAAATTCCGGTCCGACCCATTTATCTGTAGTGGAAAACTCAATAACAAAATTCAATGCATCTTTGATTGTCTTTTCTATTGGTTCAGGTTCACGGAGTTTAACTATATGAATTTCGAAATATTGATCCGGAAGCCCCAGCTCCTTCCACAACCTGGAACCCGTACCGGATTCAACTCCTACGCCATTGTAGCAGTAGCCGCATTGGTCGTAGCCATCAATAATATATATTTCCGGAATCGTATGTAACGGATAACCATAGCAGGGATAACCGTTATCAATGGCGAGCCGCACTTTATCCCATGCCATTTGCTGCTGTAACTGGAAATTCCCGAGAGATTTTTCTCCTTTGACTTGTTCCGTTTCATAACCGATGTTTTTTCCTAAATCATAAAATCTTTCCTTGTTCCAGGCTCCAACGCTGTATGAATAAACATTTTGATGTATGTTGATCAGGAATGCCGCCCCTGTTGCACCATATAGCCAGGCATCAGTAACAGGTTTTTTCAGGTAGTCCAAACACCCCTTGATACATCCCAGAAGTGCATGCGACTTAGGTTTCCATTTTAAATCCGGTAGCTGTTTTATTTTAATTCCAAATTCAGGATTCTCTTTAATAAAGGATGGCGTGATCACCGAGGGCAGAATATAATTGTTTAATATATTCGGTCCGCTCTCGCTTGCACCAAAGTAATCCGCGGTTAAAATAACTGCCATATCCAGAACGGGAATACCGAAAATCCATTGTCCGCCAAGGCCTGCTCCTGAAAACACTTCTATTATTTTGCCGTTGATGATGTATTTATTCGGACCCCAGTGATTCCAGTATTCAGGTCCTTCGCAATCCCTTAACCGGGCGCTGCATCTTTGAAACCACTCCTGTGATACAATTCTTTCTCCAAGATATTCACCTTTGTTCATATATAAGCAGGGTAATTTTGCCATATCGCGCGGAAGCAGTGATAAACCGCCGCCGGCCTGAATGCGGCCATCGGACAAAACTTCCCAATAGTAATCTTTTATATGCAGCGGAGTAAAGAGGTATTTCTCGGCGTATTTATCCAAACGCAAACCGGAAGTTTTTTTAATTATCTCTCCCATAGTGTTTGGCAGGTCGCTGTTGTAAACAAATTTTTCTCCCGGCTTATTGCTCAGCGGTCTTTCAAAAAGATATTTAATGCAATCGCCGCTTGTATTTGCCGCAGTGGAGCTGTTGCGATTATCCAAATAGTTGTAAGACTGCTCATCCCACTGAATTCCGGCAGTCATACTTAACAAATGATACAGATTGATATGCTTCTTTTCCTCACTACAGATGCTTTTGAATATTCGGGGAAATAAGTGCATACGGGCGTGTTTAAATCGGTAATCAGGTTTTGATCCTTAGCTATGCCTGCACATGTGCCGGTGACAATTTTAGTAACCGAGGCAATGAAATGTTTTTGATCGTGCTTATATCCGTAAAAATATTCCTCAAGCACCAGCTTGCCGTCTTTTACAATAAGTACGCTATGGATATTCTTGAAACTTTCATTAAGTATTTTTTCCATCAATTTATTTATAAGTGTCGAATCAATTCCGGCCTCACTTAGTGAAACAGTCTGCCAGTCATCATTTGTTTTTTGAGGTACTTTATAACGGTACTTTAGTACTTTTTGTCCCGAAGTATCGATGCGCGGCACCATAGTCTCCAAAAAGTGAGTGTCTGCTCTGAGGGTCATGGGATAAGATCCCTGTGCATCAATATAATTACCTTCAATGATTTTTCTATTGGAATCATACTTCCCGGCAAATTTTGCTTTTATTTGGTTTGTAATATTAATTTCCAGAATGAGTGAATCATCTTTAAAAATGACATTCTGTACAGGAATGTTGAAAGTTTTTTGTTCAGGGACATTGAACGTAGCAGAAAGATTTCCATCGGCGTCTCTATCTATCTTCCAGACAAATTTGAGCCGCAAATCTCCCTCCCAAACACCTTCCATTGATGATTTATTTTGTGCCGGACTTTTTATTGAAGTTATTGTTAAAAGAATTGCTAATAAAATCATTTTAATGATTTTTTCCATAACTAAATAATTCGTGTTCATAAAATGTCCTCAGGTGAAGATCGGCAGCATCGGGTACGCCGGTTTACTGTTTTATGCCACTCAAGGATATTCCATTCCTCTAGTTCACGGAACATGGCAATGAAAGGGAAGATGCAGAGGAATTAATTTATATCGATGGCGTCGAGTTGCTCAAGCGAGAGCTTTATGGTTTTCATTTAAAAAAGATTCAAAAATTTGAAACAATGAGTTAATTAGGCCATAGTTGTAAAATGAATCCGAATATGATCAATACTAAACCCCATTTTAATAGTTTAGGATAAAGAAATGATGCAAGGAAAATTTTTCTTCCTTTCCTATCCATTTGATAAGCGTCGGCAAGATTTTTGCGAATGAAAATGCAATCATTAAAGTTCCCACAAAATTCAAAACGAGACCAATTTTTGTTGTCATAAAAATTATTTTTAGAATCTAGAATTTAACTGAATTGGGGATTTATCATCCCATAAACTCATTTCCTACTTTTCTTGCGCGTTCCGGTTTGTCCAGGTTAATTCCTAATGCCAATCCAATTTCGACTAATAAATTCCATCCTGCACATAAGAACAAATACGGATTCATATCACCGGCATCCGGGACGCGGATTGTTGTGAATGGAGTTTCTTTAGCTGCAATAGCGACAACTTTAAGTCCGACACCTTTAACTAAAACTTCCTGGAATTTTTCCACCTCTTCATCAATCGGATCGACAACAAAAACAATATCTTCCTTCTCCATAACTTCTTCAATTCCGTGAACGGCATAGGTGCCTTCAAGGAAATCCGATTTCTTCCTTGTAATTTCATTCGTCTTGAGAGTAAGCTCCTCGGCAACTCCATCATTATAGCCTGCGAAGTAAATCGTTGATGCTTTAGTTGCTGCTTTTACAATTTCAGGATCGATTTGCATAGTCAAAGCTTGTTCAATTTTATTATCTAATCCGTTACTGCTGCTGCTCTTATATCCTTTTAGATTCCAAAGAATAGATTCGTAAAACAAAGCCTGCTCAACGACTGATTTAGTGGCTGCACAGGCTTCTTCCCATCCGCAGGTTAAGACAAAAGTTTCCGTACATTCTTTTTCTAAGATAGTATCTTTATTTGCGCTGAGAGCAAATCGGTTTTCATTTTTCATTGCGGCTAATTTTTTTGCAAGCAGAACAACTTCTTTCGTCCGTCCCGAATTTGATGCGCAGAAAACTGCAAACTTTGAGAGATCATATTGTGTAGCAAGACGGGATCCGTCTGTAACAATCTGCAGATCCAATCCTTGTGTAAGTGCTTTACGGATTGTGTTTTTCGCCGGGAAAATCCGGCTCGATCCTTCGCCTGTAAGCAGCAACTTACCGGCTGCCCTAATTTTTTTTGCGACATTCTTAGTCTGTTTAGGATTAAATCTTCTAGCAACGCAGATTGTATCCATCATCTCGCGTACGAGCGCATACTTTGAATATTTGGGGTCATTCAGGTTCATTTATTTCTCCCTTGTTAAATTTTAAAGCAGTGTATTAATTCAAAATAATAAACACCAAAAAATAACTAACAAATAATTTTTCAATATTCAATTTTTAAATGACTGTCATTCTGAGCGAAGCGAAGAATCTTTTTTCGTCTAGCATTAATTAGATTCATCGGTCGCTTTGCTCCCTCAGAGTGACATTTTAGATTAAAAATTCTAAAAAAAAACAAATCACAAATAATATTCAATATTCTCCAAAGGAGTCCTTCGGACAATTCTCAATATTCAATCATTTGCTAATAGTCTGAAATTTCGAAATTGTTTATTGATCATTATTTGGATTTTGGAATTTGTTTATTGTTATTTTTTTAGTTCCTCTTCTTTATCTCCGAAACTAGTTCAATAAATTCCTTGGTCACCTGCCGTATCTGCTTTACAAAACTGTTATCATCTATAACACCGATTGCAGCGTTCATTTCATCCATATTCCTGAATGTGGCCTGACGGAATTTATTGTCAAAGTCTTTTTTTCTTGAGATATAAACCTGATCGCTTACAAATTCCTGTACCTTAACGGCTTTATCCAATGCAGATGACCATTGTTCTTTTGACAGCTCTGTTGTGCAATGCAATTCACAAAGTGTTGCATACGCATGCTTTTGTTTTTCAAGCGGATATTTCTGCCACAGCTCATTATATCTTTCGTGGATTTTTTCCCATGAATTGAGTTTTCCGGAACCTATGTCGGAACGCAGTTGATCGGCATCTTTTTCCGGTATAAGCTGTCCGCCGAAATTTACCCACTTGGTTATACGTTCACCTTTTAATTCCTTGTTCATCGAAGCAAAATTGGCTTTTGGATTTGAACTTAAATATGTAAGAAGATTTTTAATCCCGTAATAATGAAGCATATCATGGTACGCATGGTAAGCGGTGTGCACCTTAATAATTACAACCTTCCGGTTTGATCTTTCCATATTCTCGCCGAGTACTTCCAACCTATTAATTTTATCAGCCGGACCTGTTAAAAGATCACGCCCGATTTGAATCAGCTCATTTTCATTCCCGGATTTAGAAGAATCGTTATTGCTCGACAACCAGGCATTTGCAGTCCATATTTCAAGCAGGGTACACGCATTGAAAATTTCTTCAACCGTATCCGGTGCAAGCGCTTCATATTCTATATTTTGAATTTTATGTTTCCGTTTGTCGCGGCTTTTATATTTTTCCGAATTTCTTGCGAGTGCATACATATTATAAAGCCACCAGAATGCGGGCATCACTTCCAATTGATCTTTTGATGCATTGTTATTAAGAAGAGAGAAGGGGAGAAGTATATTTAATTCAGCAGGATAATCTGCTTTTGATAATAAAGTAAAAGAAGCAAAGCGGCACGGATGTTTTACGCTTGTACATAGACCCGGCCAGAATCCTCGTCCGGCCTGAATTTCGTTATCGTTTGCCCTGCTGTTATGGTTTGAGCCGATTGTTGCTCCCGCAGCTACATTGCTTTGTCCCAGTACAACGGAAGCAACGAGGAAAGAATTATTATGATGCTGTTCGTGCGCCGGGAAGATAAGATTGTTAAGAACCTCGCAGCATGATATTGTAGAATTATCCCCGAGATAAGAATTTATAAGCCGTGCTCCGTATTTAAGATTAGAATTATTGCCGAGAATAAAACGTACTGCTTTACATCCGTAGAAAATATGGCACCCGTAGCCGATGATACCGTTAACCAGCTCAACTCCCTCGCCGATCTGCGTTGGTTCTTCGTCTGAAGAATTTATCGTAAGATTTTTAAGTTTATTGGCTCCCTTAATGTAGCAGTGCGGACCGATCTTTACATCTTTAAGAATACGGGAATTTTTTATAACGCACTGAACGCCGATCATACCATAAAAACCGCGGTGCGAATCGAAACTTTTCTGTGTAATCTCTTTCAGCTTTTGCTGCAGCAGTTTATCATCACGGTATTTTGCCCACATGTATGCATCCGCAGTAATCATCCCATCGAATGGAATAACCTGGCGGCACCCGGTTTCATTCATAATATCGATCCATACGCGCACATCTTCCGGCTCGCCTTCTTTAACTATCCCGTT
>DAISZW010000132.1:0-9582 GCA_036824595.1 Ignavibacteriaceae bacterium | reverse complement strand
TAATATCGATCCATACGCGCACATCTTCCGGCTCGCCTTCTTTAACTATCCCGTTCCCGAATTTTGCATGATTACTTGTATTTATTTCATCAACTTTTGAGATTATGCAGCGGTCGCCGATAATGAAATGGGATAAATAGCCGACGTTATGGATTGCAGCATTGTCGCCTATATCGCACGAAATAATTATACTGTTTGTAATGCCTGCAGGCAGTTTTAAATCGTGATATTCCAGTACAACATTTTCCACACTTCCAATCCGTATCAGTCCGAAAAAGCTGTTATTCACAATCAATAAAGGATCGAACTTATCGGTTACGAGAATTTCGTCCCAGCTGCTGGAAGAATTATTATTTTTTACAAGCTGTTCCACTTCATCCGCTCTTAAATGGCGCCAGCGGTCTTGAGGCCACAATGTCTGAAGATTCCGGTAATAATATTCATCCTTCCCTTTCGGAAGGTATTCGGCAGGAATGAAATTTTTTCCGATTGAACCGGCGTGAAGAATTGAAATGGTATCCATATTCTGGTTCCTTAAAGATTATTAACTCAAAAATAACAATAATGCAAATAATTCTTCTATTTTGAATAGCTGCAGAAAGATGAAAAAATCATGCTAAAATATTTTAAATGCCGGTTAAATAAAAAAATGAGATTCTTTTGAAATTTTTAAAATTTTCAAATGAAAAATTATAGCTGATTGAGGAAGATTCAAAGGAGTTGTACCATTTCAATAAATCATATTATTGCGAGACTGCCTTTAAAGACGTCTCCGCTTCTATTAAATCTTTATAAACTATAATCTTAAAGTGCAAATCCAATTAGCCATAATTAAAATAAATATCAGGGAAACAGCAAACAATTATTAAATAAAGGAGGGAATTTCTAAAGTAATTTATTAAAGAGATTAGATGACTACAATTTAAAAAGAGGCTTATATTTTTTATTTATCTCATCAATACCGTTTTACGGGATCCGGCAAAATCACCTGCTTCGATCCTAAATATATAAACACCGCTTGAAAGCTGAATACCGGCATTATCTTTCCCATCCCAAGATACTGATTTAAATCCTTTTGACTGGTAGGCATTCACAAGAGTTTTAACCTCCTGTCCCAGTGTGTTGTAAATTCTTAGAGTTACAAAACTGTTTTGGGCCAGATTATAATTAATTGTCGTTGCCGGATTAAAAGGATTCGGATAATTTTGATTCAACTTAAACTCTGCCAGAAATTGACTTTTAATTTTTTCAGGATTAACATTAACAGGGTTGTCAAAGTCCAGCACATTTGCCCAAATAGTCATAAAGAAAGTAGTACTGTCGTATGAACGCCATGTGTTATAAATTCTCCCTTGCTTTAAATCTACATCAGGCGTTATCTGGTTTTCCTCCTTCATTTCAGTTATCCTGAAGTTACTGCCGATTTTTTCTCCGCTGCTGCCGTAGCGCTGGCCGTAAATATCCGGGTTACCGTTCCTGTAATCCTCCCAGGTAATTATGAATTTCCCCGATTCATCTGCAGAGACTGCCGGATATTGATGATTGAAGTTCCCGGCGTCGTCATTTACTTTGAGATTACAATAAAATTTCCGGTCCTATCAACGGCAATTGCAGGATACAATTGATGTAATGTACTTGATAGTTTTAATCATTTTAAATTCCCTTTCGGTATTGTAAATATTCCCCAAGGCAAGTTAGTTACTTGAGCTGTTTAATTTTAAGACATTTTTTTATTTACTTACTATTACGACATTTGTCGTTATTTCAGCAATAACATTTTTTTTGTTTGAATGAAATTCCCCGCCGTAAGCCGATAGAAATAAACTCCGCTGCTTAAATCAGAAGCATCAAAGTTTATGGTATGTTTACCCGCTGACTTTTCTTCATTAACCAATACCGCAATTTCATTTCCTATTACATCAAATACTTTAAGACTAACAAAATTCCTCTGTGGGATGTAAAACTCAAATGTAGTGCCTGGATTAAAAGGATTAGGGTAATTCTGGTAGAGCTTAAATTGATCCGGAGAATTAATTTCTTCTTCAACTGAAGTAGCAGTTGAAATATTCGAAACGTAAACTCCATTTAAAACTGTAAATAGGTAATCATCTTTATCAAAGGCTAATGCATTACCCACCCATGTGTTGAGTAATATCCATGTTTCTCCCAGATCAGTAGATCGTAGAAATCCCTCAAAAGGTAGATAAGCATATGTATATCCTATCGAATTGATGTCAAGAATTTTTAAAGGAAACTCTTCACCATGAGCTCCATAAAATTCATTTTTTAATTGCACCCAATTTTTACCTTTATCAGTAGAACGATACAAACCTGCATGAATATTCCCTGCAAAAAGAATAGTATCGGAATAAACCGAAAGGGATATGATGGATAAATCTTTTATACCTATATTATAAACGTTCCATGAAGCTCCCATGTTTTCAGAGACCGAAACTCCATCATATCCCGCAAATAGATCGCCATAAGTATTCTGATTCATAATTGTTGTCGTACCTGGCCAAAATTTATTCCAAGTATTACCTTCATTTGTCGAAAAGTAGGTACCACCATATACACTTGTGAAATATTTGTTTGGCGAAGCGATCAGGAAGCACCATATCCTTTTATTTTCTAGACCATTATTTATCGAAGCCCAAGATAAACCCATATTAGAAGAATAAAATAAGCCATCTTCATATGTACCAACATACATACTTTTATTCATTCCCCAATTTACTGTAGTGATATTTGATTGTGAAGGAAGGTTATAAATTGGAATCCATTGATTACCACGATTTGTTGAAAAATAAATATTTCCGCAATCGGAGCCAACAAGAATATCATCATCGTTAATATCAATTGTCGTTAGAGATAAATCCCGTAAACCGTTCGTTAATGGCTCCCAGCTATCACCTTGGTTTGTAGATCGGACTATAAGACTATGATTGACTGCTGCAAAAATATTGCCTGAAGAATCTATGCAGGTAGCATAAGCATCGAATACCTTAAAACCGAGATCAATTTTTTCCCATGTTTCCGCATTGTCGGTTGATTTGTAAATGCCATTACTAGTTCCGGCATAAATAAAATCCATTTTATCAATGGAAATACCGTAAACAAAAGTATATACGGTGTCGATTTTTTTAAAATTCCAAGTTTTTCCTTTATCCTTTGAGTAAATAACTCCATTATAAGTGCCTCCGAATATTTCGTCTTGAGAGTTGAAAGCAAAATACCACGTAAGGCCATCATTTGGAAGGTTTGTAGTAGTATCAGGTAAATTCCAAGTATCACCTAAATCAGTAGACCAGTAAATCCAGCCCCTATGAGAATAAAGATTCTCTTTTGAATCTTCTCCTATCGCATAGCTGTCAACAACCGGCGAAATGAGAGTCCAACTCGTTCCATCATTTAGGGAACGATAAACACCTTGATCCGTAGCTGCAAACAGTCGATCTTTTTTATCAAGATACAAACAACGGACATCGTAAAATCCAGGTAGTGATATTTCTTGCCAATTTTCTCCCTGATCGGTTGAACAATCAAATCTTCCCCAATAACTTGTTACAAAAATTTTTCCTTTACTATTAATTACAAAATTGTTTGGAATGTTGACGTAATTACCCTGTTTAAACCATGATTCCCCCTGATCAGTCGAAACAAAAAAACCTTGAAAGGTACCAGCCCAAATTTTTCCGGACGAATCAGCAAATATCGTTCTGACATGTGCACCGTATGGACCATCAGTAGATTTCCAAAATTCTTGCGGCCAAGCAATAATGGGCAATGAAGTCAGAAAAAAAATAATAGCTCTAATGTTCATTTTGCACCTAAAGATTATCATTTTAACCACAACCTTGCAAATTAGCAATCCGGCTGCTCAAAATACGTAGGCGGTAGACATTCAAGAACACCTCTGTATTGCTTCGCTCCATCAGCCACAAAACCAGGCATCAGGATTACTTTGTGCACAAAAATATCTCAGCAGAAGAACTTAACTTTCTTAAAGCTGTTCTGTTCCTACTAGCTCTTTAATCTATTTAAGTACATATACGGCAATGCCTATCCCGCAAATATTAGCATTACCCCCGCCGTTTTTGTTAGAAAATTGGGGAGTAAATAAATTGAACTGTAAAATAGCCTTTCAAGCTTAAATAATCAATTAATTTATGAAGTAGAAAATATTTACTCGAAAATCCTTCCGCATGGATGCATAACTGCATGTTTGCTTGTGGAGATCGCATGAGTGCATGATAAGTCTATAAAGCAGTTTCTTAAACTTGAACCTGAACTGACTTTCTATCATGCAACCAATCTATCATTCAACAATACTCATGCATTCATGCATTCATTCATTCTTTCTGTTTGATTATAGCTGAGGCTTTTAATAACTTTGTTTTTCCCAAATGTAAAAGTTAGGAACGGCTTGGATGCATAAATTCACGGGAGTAGACTATTATAACATCAATTCTCTTCTTTCTGAAGAAGAGAAAATGATAAGAGACTCGGTTAGGGAATTCGTGTCTGCTGAGGTGATACCTATAATCGAAACTTTTAACCGTGAAAACAGGTTCCCCCTCGATCTGATTCCAAAAATGGCTCAAATGGGTTTGTTCGGTTCAACATTGCCTGAGAAATATGGATGCGCCGGGATGAATAATGTTGCATACGGATTGGTTATGCAGGAGCTGGAAAGAGGCGACAGCGGTTTGAGAAGTTTTGTATCTGTGCAGAGTGCTCTTGTAATGTATCCTATTTTTACATTCGGAAGCGAAGAGCAGAAAAATTATTGGCTCCCTCTGCTCGCAAAAGGTGAAAAGATCGGATGTTTCGGATTGACCGAACCTGACTTTGGTTCAAATCCGGCCGGCATGGTTACTAAAGCCGAGAAAGCCGAGGGGGGATACGTGATTAGCGGAGCCAAAATGTGGATCACCAACGGAACAATTGCCGATGCTGCGGTAGTCTGGGCAAAACTGAATGGAGAAGTTAGAGGTTTCCTGGTTGAAAAAGGGTTTAAAGGTTTTTCCGCACCCGAAATGAAAGGGAAACATTCTTTAAAAGCCTCGGTCACTTCTGAATTAATCTTTGATAATGTTTTTGTTCCTGAAAAAAATATTTTACCCGGTACTTCCGGATTAAAAAATGCTTTAATGTGTCTTAATCAGGCCAGATACGGAATTGCTTGGGGCGTTGTCGGATCGATGATGGAATGCTACGATACCTCATTAAATTATGCCAAATCAAGAATCCAGTTTAATAAACCGATTGCTGCTTACCAGATGACCCAGGAAAAATTAGTCTATATGATTACAGAAATTACAAAAGCTCAATTGCTGAACTTGCAGCTTGGAAGAATGAAAGATAACGGAACTTTAAAATATACCCAGGTGTCCCTCGCTAAAAGAAATAATTGTGAAAAAGCTTTGGAGATTGCTAGAATTGCCAGAGAAATTCTAGGTGCAAACGGAATTCTGGATGAATATCCTGTAATGCGCCATTCCGCAAACCTGGAATCCGTTAAAACATACGAAGGAACCCATGAGATGCATACCCTGATTGTCGGCGAAGATATAACAGGGATTGCTGCATATGAATAATTTTTACAAACAAAAATGAAAAAAATGCTGAACGAAGAATTGTTAACAGAAGGGATAACCTTTGACGATGTATTATTATTGCCGGGCAGATCAAATATTCTTCCCAGGGAAGTAGACGTTACTACCTATCTTACACCCGGAATAAAACTGAATATTCCTATCCTGTCCGCTGCTATGGATACTGTGACTGAATCTGAAATGGGAATTGCGCTTGCACGGGAAGGGGGAATAGGAGTTCTGCACAAAAATATGAGCATTGAATCTCAATGCGAAGAGGTTGATAAAGTTAAAAGATCTGAAAGCGGTATGATCCGTGACCCGGTAACGCTTACTCCGGACAAAACAATTGGAAATGCGTTGGATATGATGAAAAAATACAGTATTTCCGGGATACCGATTGTCGATAAAACAGGAAAACTCGTAGGAATATTAACAAACCGCGATTTAAGGTTTGACCCCAACAGGAATTTGAAAGTCAAAGATTTAATGACTTCAGAAAACCTTGTTTCCGCACCGGTCGGGACTGACTTGAAAAGAGCCGAAACAATACTTCAAAAACATAAAATAGAAAAGCTTCCTGTTGTTGATAAAAACGGAATCTTAAAAGGATTAATTACTTTCAAAGATATCCAGAAGAAGAAAAAGCATCCTTATGCATGCAAGGACGAACATGGAAGACTCCGTGTAGGAGCAGCAGTTGGAATTACGGCAGATACCTTGGATAGAGTTGAGGCACTATCCCGTTCAGGAGCGGATGTTATTGTTATCGATACTTCACACGGCCATTCTGAAGGAGTTTTAAGAACTGTCAAAGATATTAGAAAAAAATTCAGATATGAACAATTAATCGCCGGAAATATAGGTACTTATCATGCAGCAATTGATTTAATAGATTGCAAAATTGATGCAGTTAAAGTCGGCATTGGACCGGGTTCCATTTGTACAACGAGAGTAATTGCGGGCGTTGGAGTTCCGCAAATTACAGCGGTTGCTGAAGTTTATAAAGCAGTAAAATCGAAGGGAATTCCGATTATTGCCGACGGCGGGATTAAGCAGACGGGCGATGTCCCGAAAGCAATAGCAGCCGGGGCAAATTCTGTAATGATCGGAGGGCTGTTTGCCGGGGTTGAAGAGAGTCCGGGTGAAAAAATGTTATTTGAAGGAAGAAGCTTTAAATTATACAGAGGAATGGGATCATTGTCTGCAATGAAAAGAGGAAGCAAAGACCGCTATTTCCAGGATGTTGAAGAGGATATTGCAAAACTCGTCCCCGAAGGTGTTGAAGGAAGAGTCCCATATAAAGGCCCTCTATCAGATACAATTTATCAATTAATCGGCGGATTAAGAGCAGCTATGGGATACTGCGGTGTAAAAAATATTCAGCAGCTTATAACAAAATCGAAATTTATTCGCATTACTTTAGCCGGTTTGAGAGAAAGTCATCCTCATGACGTTATAATTACTAAAGAAGCTCCTAATTATCATATCTGATTATTAAACAGATCCCTGGAATTTTAGGTATAAGTTCAATAAAAATATAGAATAATATAATGTTCAAAGTCCTCGTAATAGCATATTATTTCCCACCCATGGGTTTAAGCGGTGTCCAGCGGACATTAAAATTCGTTAAGTACATGAAAAAGTATAATTGGGAACCTACTGTTATTACCACCGGGAAAGTGGCGTACTTTGCGCATGATACTTCTCTTCTTAAAGAATGTGAAGAAACAGGCATAAGAATAATTAGGACCGATGCAAATGATCCGAATTCACTCTTATCCCACATGGGTACCGTAAAATTGCCGGGTGAGTTTTTTAGAAAGATGCTGAACAGGATAAGCCAGGCAGTTTTTATACCTGACAATAAAATTTCCTGGTCAAAGAAAGCATATAAAACCGCGGCTGAATTACTCTCCAAAGAACATTTTGATGTAATATTTGTAACTGTCCCGCCTTTCTCTGCATTTAAAATGGCTGCAGAGCTTAAAAAGAAATTCAAAATACCCCTGTTTGTAGATTACCGTGATTTATGGTATGACAGCTACCTTTCATTTTATCCTACGCCGATTCATAAGTATTTGAATAAAAAAATGGAGTACAAAGCATTAAAAACAGCGGATAAAATTGTAGTGACGAACAGGAAAATTAAAGAGCTTCTGATAAAAGTATATAAGTTCCTTACCTTTGAAGATTTAATAATTATTCCGCACGGCTACGATGCTGCGGATTTCGCTTCAGTTGACCCCGCTTCTTCTTCAAACAGAAAAATGGTGCTTACATATTCCGGAATTTTTTACGAGCATAATACACCGAAGCATTTTTTTACTGCATTCAGTAAATTAAAAAAAGAGCATCCCCATATTGCCGGAGATATTGAACTGCATTTTGTCGGTCATATAGGAAAGACCAATTTGAAATTAATAAAAAACTTAAATCTCCAGCAGTATATAGTTGACCACGGATATTTAAACCACGATGAAGCAGTAGCTAAAATTATGTCGAGCGATGTTTTATGGATGATGCTTGGAAAATGGAAGCACAGCGATACAATACTGCCGGGAAAACTTCTGGAGTATGTAGGATCCGGGAAACCGTTTATTGCATGTCTGCCTGACGGCGCCGCAAAGAGCATCGCTGCTTCCTACGGAGCGGCTTTTATTACCCAGCCCGATAATGTTGAAGAGATTAAAAATACAATAATAAAAGTATACGAACTCTATTCTACAAATAAACTTCCGGTGCCTAATGAAGAATTTATCAAGCAGTATGAAAGGGAATACCTGACGGAGCTTCTCACAAAAGAATTTCAATTTTTAGTTAAAGATGAGGTGATATGAATGTTCTTTTAATCGGATCGGGGGGAAGAGAACATGCCTTAGCATACAAAATAAAAGAAAGTCCTTCCCTAAAAAAACTTTATATACTTCCGGGGAATCCCGGGACAAAAAAATTAGGCGAAAATGTTAGTGTGGATATAAAAGATCCGGTAAAACTCCTTTCATTCTGCAAAGGAAAAAATATCGATCTGATAGTAATCGGTCCGGAAAAACCGCTTGTAGAAGGACTGGCGGATTACTTCAGAGCTAACGGAATTAAAGTCTTCGGACCGAATTCAAAAGCAGCTGAAATTGAAGCTCATAAATCGTTTGCAAAGAACTTTATGAGAAAATATCAGATTCCTACAGCCGATTATGTCGAATTTAATTCAAACGAATATGTTAAAGCAAAAACTTATTTGGAAAAAACAAAGTATCCATGTGTAATAAAAGCAGACGGGCTGGCGGCAGGAAAGGGAGTGATTGTTTGTTCCGGTATTCAGCATGCTTTAACTACACTGGATGATATTTTTAATAGAAAAATATTCGGATCATCAGGAGATAAAATTGTTGTTGAAGAATTTCTCGACGGGGAGGAAGCTTCTATTTTAGCAGTCACCGACGGAAATGATTTTGTATGTCTCCCCTCAGCCCAGGATCATAAAAGAATAGGGGATAATGATACAGGAAAAAATACCGGCGGAATGGGAGCGTATTCTCCCGCTCCGGTTGTTACATCAAAAGTATTAAAAGAAGTCGAAGAAAAAATTATTGTCCCGACCTTAAAAGG
This sequence comes from Ignavibacteriaceae bacterium, assembly GCA_036824595.1. Taxonomy (GTDB): domain Bacteria; phylum Bacteroidota; class Ignavibacteria; order Ignavibacteriales; family Ignavibacteriaceae; genus DATKLQ01. The sequence goes on along the minus strand of DAISZW010000132.1, from coordinate 376 downwards.
CCTGCAGACTGAAGGAAGGACATTTTCAGGCTGCCTTTACTGCGGATTGATGATTACAAAAGAGGATGTTAAAGTAGTTGAATTCAACTGCAGATTCGGTGATCCGGAAACCCAGGCGGTTCTTCCGGTTATTAAAGGAGATTTTCTTAAATTAATCTGCTCCGCAGCGGAAGGAAAAATTGATAAAACTGCAGTGGAATATTCCGGAGGTTCAGCAGTATGTGTGGTCGCTGCTTCAAAAGGTTACCCCGATGAATATGCAGCAGGCTATGTTGTCGAAGGAATTAATGAATTCGACAGCGATAAGAATATTTTGGTCTTTCAGGCCGGGACAAAAGAAAAAGACGGAAATGTTGTAACCGGCGGGGGAAGAGTG
>DAISZW010000131.1:0-9610 GCA_036824595.1 Ignavibacteriaceae bacterium | reverse complement strand
CCAATAATGAATTGTTTTCAAATATTTTTCTTACTAAAAAAAATAATTTGGACAGTACTGATTCATGCATTTTTTTAGAGTCATCCATCAACCTCCTTCTACCTTTATTCCCTCATTATTCTTATTTTTCCTAACATAAATAAATTAATCCAGGAATAAGCTGGAATTCGTTTGTTCAGCTTAAACTTGAACCTGAACTTACACTTGAACTTTTCTGATTATGACTAAAAAAAGAATACTTAGCGGAATGCGCCCCACCGGAAAACTGCATATCGGGCATTATGTAGGCGCACTTGAAAATTGGGTTCGGCTCCAGAATGAATATGACAGCTTTCATTTGATAGCAGATTATCATGCTTTAACAACCGATCTGGATACTAAAGACATTTATCAGAATTCCATTGATATGCTTATAGACTGGCTTGCCGCCGGACTTGATCCTGAAAAAAGCCCTATGTTCAGGCAGTCGCAGATTAAACAGCATACCGAATTAAATTTGATCTTTGAGATGTTAATAACAGTAAACCGTCTTGAGAGAAATCCTACTTTAAAAGATCAGGTGAGGGATTTGAATATAGAAAATATTATTTTCGGGCATCTGGGCTACCCGGTTTTACAGGCAGCCGATATTCTTTTGTACAAAGGGAATGCTGTTCCTGTAGGTGACGATCAGGTTCCGCATGTTGAGATTACAAGGGAAATTGCACGCCGTTTTAACAACGTTTACGGGGAAGTTTTTCCCGAACCTGAACCGCTGCTTACAAGGTTTTCCCGGTTACCCGGTTTGGATGGGAATGCTAAAATGAGCAAGTCGTTGGGCAATGCGGTTCTTTTATCCGATGATCCTGAAACGGTAAAAGCAAAAATCAGGAAGGCAGTTACCGATCCGCAGAAAATTAGGAAAGGAGATCCCGGCAATCCCGAGATATGCTTGATATTTGCTTATCATAAAAAATTTAATCCGGGTGAAGTACCGGAGATTGATGCGGGATGCAGATCAGGAGCTTTGGGATGTGTAGACTGTAAAATGAATTGTGCATCAAAAATATCTTTGTTTCTCGAACCTATCCGTGAAAAAAGAAAATATTATGAAGAAAGAACTGATGAAGTTAAAAGTATTTTAAATGACGGTGAACAAAGGGCTAGAAAAGCTGCAGAAGCAACAATGACGGAAGTTCATGAGAAAATGAGAATGGGTTGAAAGATGGAAGATGGTTGATGAGAGATGTCGAGGGAATCAAATAATTTTCAACAATCAATGCTCAATAATCAACTTTCAATTTATGGAAAAAAGAAAATTTGACCTTGAAGATCGGTTTGTTGATTATACTTGCAGAATGATTGATGTTGTCGAAGCTTTGCCAAAAACAAGAGCAGGAAATTATATTGCCGGTCAGTTGATAAAATCATGCAATTCTCCGACCTTTAATTATGGAGAAGTTCAGGCAGCAGAATCAAAGAATGATTTTGTTCATAAGTTGGGGGTGGTATTAAAGGAATTAAAAGAATGCAGAACTGCTTTAAAAATAATTCGCCGAAAAGAAATGATTAAACCCGTAAGCAAACTCAAAGATATCTTTAGTGAAACTGAAGAACTAATAGCCATTATTGCTAAAAGCATTTCTACCGCCAAAAACAATTTCAGCGGTTGAACATAAAATATTTTTAAAGTTAGAGTTTTATTTAGATAAGAACTAGATACTCATTTATAAAAAAAACTTGAAAATTGATAGTTGAGTATTGAATATTGAACATTTTTTCGGAACTTGATTAGTTGCGGATTCTAAATATAGAATTTAACGTTTTATGTATAAAATAAAATTAGAACAATTCGAAGGCCCTCTTGATCTCCTGCTGTTTTTTATAAAGAGGGATGAGCTGAATATTTACGATATTCCGATATCTAGAATTACAAAAGAATTTTTGGAGTACGTTAACCTTATTAAAACGCTTGACCTTGAGGTTGCCGGAGACTTTATCTTAATGGCTTCAACTTTAATGCACATTAAAGTGAGAATGCTTCTGCCCAGGGAAATTGATGAAAAAGGGGAAGAGATTGATCCGAGGGCCGAACTTGTAAAAGCATTATTGGAATATAAAAAATATAAGGAGATGTCGGAGGAGCTTACATTTCTTGAATCGGATCAGAGAAAATTAAATTACCGGGGAAACTTTTCAGCGGATGAAAAAGAATCTCCTCCCGATTATGAAATCCTTCTAAAGAATGTTTCCATCTATGATTTGGCTAAAGCCTACAAGAAAATTATAGAAGGAATTCAACAACCGCCTGTGCACGAAATTGCTAAAATAAATGTCACAATTGATGAACAGATAAAATACATTCTTGAAAAAGTGGAACTGGCCGGTAAGCTTCATTTTTTAGATCTGGTTATTGAAATGAAGGAAAAGATCAGGATTGTCGTAACTTTTGTTGCCCTGCTTGAACTTGTAAAAATGGGGAAGATCGGAATAACTGTATCAAAAAACTTTAACGATTTTTATCTTGTGAGACTATCGAATGGATGAAATTTATAAGCCTGTTATTGAAGCTTTGATCTTTTCATCCGATGAACCTCTAAGTTCATCAGAAATCATTAAAGCGATAAGGGGTTTAGACGGCGAAGATATTTCCATTACTCCGGAAGATATTGAGACGTGCGTTGACGATTTAAATCTTAAGTATAACGATAGCTCTTTTAAAATAATTAAAGTTGCAAACGGTTTTTTATTTGCAACTAAGCAGGAAAATGCAAAATACGTCGGATATTTATCTTCCGAAAAAAGCAGAAGGAGATTAAGCCAGGCCGCACTTGAAACGCTTGCTATTATTGCATACAAGCAGCCCGTAACTAAGCCGGAGCTTGAGTCGATAAGAGGAGTTAATTCAGATTACATCCTCGGCTCTCTTCTTGAAAAAAATTTAATAACAATTACAGGAAGAGCGGAAACCCCGGGCCGGCCTCTGCTTTACAGCACGACTAGTGAATTCTTAAAATATTTCGGCTTAAATAGATTAACCGATCTCCCGAAACCTCGTGAAATTGAAGAAATAATGCAGGATGAGGACTTTATCGAACAAAAAAGAAAAATCATGATGAACGTGATTGAAGAAAATATTGAGAATGAACTAAGCGAATCCAAGAATGAAAATAATTCATCCGGCAGCCCCGGCATTAATGAATCCGATGAATCAAATCCGCCTGAATAAATATTTATCGCAATGCGGCATTTCATCCAGAAGGAAAGCGGAAGAATTTATTCTTCAGGGGAGAGTTCTTGTTAACGAAAAAACAATTACAGACCTTGCTTTTAAGGTAGATGCCGGGAAGGATGTCGTCAGGTTGGATGGTGAAAAAATTTCGCCTAGAAAAAATATTTATTTGCTTCTGAATAAACCGAGGGGAATTGTTTCAACTACTTCCGATGAAAGAAAACGCTTGACGGTTGTGGATTTAATTAAAATTCCTCACGGAAAAGAAAAGATTTTTCCGGTTGGGAGACTGGATTACGATACAACCGGGGTATTATTCCTGACAAATGACGGAGATTTTTCGAATCTTTTAACTCATCCGAAAAATAGAGTGCCCAGAGTTTATGAAGTCAGGCTTGACAGGGTACTGCAGGAAAAAGACAAAGAAAAATTATTGTCCGGCATAACCCTTAAATTTACGGGCAGCGGGAGAAAAGCCAAATTCACAAAAATATTTTATAAAAATAATGACAGGAAATTTGTAGAAGTGACATGCATTGAAGGCAGAAATCATTATGTAAAAAATCTTTTCGGAACGCTTGGGTATAGGGTAATTAATCTTAACAGAAAAAGCTTTGCCGGAATTACGGCCGATATAAAGATTGGTGCATCCCGCTACTTATCGAAAACAGAAGTAGATGAATTAATAAAAACTTATGCTGAATAAATTAATTTTCATTTTAATTGTACTAGTTCCGTTCCGGATATTTCCCGGCGAACCGAAAGGGAAGGATTCCATTCCTCAATATTCTTACGCAACTATCCAGGAGTTTTGGAATCAGATGGATGATATTTTCAACGATCCTAACTTCAGCAGTGCAAGCTGGGGAGTTTTAATTCAATCTCTTCAGACGGGGGAATATTTTTACAAGAGGAATGAAAATAAATTATTTGTACCCGCTTCCAATTTAAAACTTTTTACTACTGCCGGGGCTTTGGAAATTTTAGGTCCGGATTACACTTTTTCTACGAATATTTATCTTAACGGTAAAGTTGACGGATCGATTCTGGAAGGAGACCTTGTAGTGGAAGGAAGGGGAGATCCGACAATTTCAGGAAGGTTTTATTTTAATGATCTTCTTAAAGTATTTAATAATTGGGCCGATTCTCTTCTTGCTTTCGGTATCGATGAGATAGACGGAAACCTGATTGGCGATGATAATCAGTTTGAAGATAAAGGTCTCGGCGAAGGATGGGCATGGGATAATGAAAGCTACTGGTTTTCTGCCCAGTCAGGTGCATTGTCTTTCAACGATAACTGCGTTGATATTGTAGTCGCAGTCAATAAAAAGAATAATCTGCCGGCAATATCGATGGCGCCCGACTCCAAATATATTGTGCCTATAAATAAAGTGATTGTTGTACCGGATGATTCCGTTACTATGATTGATGTTTACAGGGAAAGAGGCACCAACATAGTTTCTGTCTTTGGAAAAATCAGAGCATCCGATACGGTGAAGACATTTGTCAGCGTAAATAACCCTACGCAATATTTTATGGTTGTTTTAAAGGAAGTCCTTGAAAACAGGGGGATTAAAGTAACCGGCTTTCCGCAGGACATTGACGATGTAACAAAGTCGCTTAATTATGGCAGCATGCAGAAATTATTTACTCATTATTCCCCCGAATTAAAAGAGATTATTAAAGCGATTAATAAGAACAGCCAGAACTTTTTTGCGGAACAGCTGTTGAAAACAATCGGACTGGAAACCAGAAACTACGGCTCGGTTGAATACGGACTATTCGCTTTAGACCAATTCTTCGAGGATATAGGAATCAATCCTGAAGACATGAACATGGTTGATGGAAGCGGTTTATCGCGGCTGAATCTTGTAACGCCTAAACAAATCGTGGATCTGCTGAATTATATTTATCAAAGTGAAAACTTTATCAGCTTCTTTAATTCACTCCCCATTGCCGGAGTAGACGGCACGCTTGGGGACCGGATGAAAAATTCGAGAGTATCTGGGAAAGTAAGGGCTAAAACAGGCTACCTCGAATCCGTCAGAAGCCTTTCCGGTTATGCTTATACCGGCGATAATGAACCTGTTTCTTTTTCTATTATAGTCAACAATTTCAATGTTCCCGTTAAGCTTGCGGAAAATACCCAAGATCTGGTTTGTCTTCGAATTGCAAATTTTAAACGAAAGTAATTGAAAATTTATTTCTGTTGAGAAGATACCTGAAAATCCGACTTTTCAACATTTTCGTATATCCTGATCCGGGGAGGGGGGAATTCAATCGGAATGAAAACATTCTTATTAAATTCTTTAATTAATCTGTATTGATATTTATTTCCTTTCTTATTCAATACATTATCATAGAATAGAAATACTTCTCTTGACGGCGGATGAGCTCTGTACCATTCCGCCGAAAAATTTTTATCCCATGTATAATTATGAAGCTTATCGGATAAGAGCGCTTCCTCCATCTTTTCAAAATCGTAACTGGTTAAGATTATAAATTCCGGTTTCTCCAGCGGATCAGCAATTTTATATTTTTCCGCATCGATTTTCGGCATCATCCAGCTCCATCTTTGATAATCGCCGATTGAGGCTGCGCCGATTCTGCTTCCGGCAGGTATATTTTTTTCTAAATAGTATGCAGCGGCTGTACGTGTGTCGTTTATACGCAGAAAAATTCCCGCAGAGTTATAAAAGACTTCAAAAGCAATCCATAGAACCATGAAAGAAATCCATACCGGTTTAGGTATAAAAGCGATTCTTTTATACAAAAAATAAATCGCCTGTGCGCCGAGAATACTTGTAAGCGGAAGAACGGCGATAAGCTGGCGGCCGGATAAAGCACCAAAAGCAAAAAAGAAAATGATTACGGTAAAAATCATAGGGATTTCTTTATCCCAAGATTTTTTCAGAGGGAAAATTAAACCGATAATCATTGCGGTTGTTAAGAATGGATCTGTAGCAGAAACATAATTTTTTATAATTGAAAGAAAAAAAGAGAAACCGGAAATAATTCTAAATTTTTTCCCGGCTCCAAGATTAACCAGTTCCGAAATAGATGAAATAAATGCGCCTGGCTTTAAAATGATTCCGGGAGTAGTCAGAATAAAAACAATTGCAGCAGTGATAATTAATATCCAAAGATTTTTTGAAAAAGCAGCTTTAATAATTGCGGAAATATTTCCCCTGTTATTTAAAGATTTATAAAAATGCAAAATCAGAATTAAAACTGAAACAACAATTCCGTTATATTTTGTACCGGCAAGGATACCGAGTGAAATTCCTGTCAGCATGTAAAACTTTAAAGAAGGATTTTCGTACAGCTTATATGAAAATAAAACGGTGAGTATAAGGAAAAAAGAATTAACCGCATCTAAAGTTGCCCAGCTTGAGTTTTGAACATGGTAAAAAGATAAAGAAAGAAATAAAGCGGCCAGCAGTCCGATTTTTTTATTAAAGAGTTTTTTTGCAAGAAGAAATGTGAGAAAAACTGATCCTAAAGATAAAAGAACAGAAATAAATCTGCCGAAAACCGATACAAAAATGCGATAATTTGTCTCCGGCCAGCCGGCAATTTTAAACACTATTTTTGCCGGGATTGAAAGCGTACCTAAAAAGTAATGGTAGAAAGTCGGGTAACGCAGATCATTATTTGTTACGATATGATGCGGAAATTTAAAAGCGCCGTTAATTATCTTAGGTTCATCCGGATGATAATTTTGGACCATGGGATCAAACAACGGAATTCCCCAAAAAATTCCCTGAAACCGTAATACCGCGGCAAGGAGTAAAATCCCTATCAGGTATTTTGATTTAAGATTATCCCGTAAGAAATTAAAAAAATCTTTTATCTTTGTTACTGTTTGAAACATAAAAATGGAAATTATTATTTGAGATCTTAAATAAGAAACAAGGGGAGTGATTGATGAAATATGTATAATTAAAATATCACTAATTGAGCGGAAAGAATTTGTGATGCAGAGTGTATTTATTCGGCAAAATTTTGCTTAAACCAATTTATAATGTAGTCCTTTGAATTAATATTGCCGTGCCCGGCTCCGTTTATCCTTATATACTCAACTTTATAACCGTTGTTTTTTAATTTTTCGACAAAAGCATCCGTATATTTTATGTTAAGAGAATTATCGTCCGTTCCATGAATTACGAGATAATCAAGTTTTTTTGAATTGTTCAAATAATTGTTCATATCGTAATCAGGTCTTTCTTCTTTCGGATTGAATGGTATTCCCGAAACAACTATTCCGCCTGAAAATAATTCTGGATAAAGCATCCCTAAACGCCAGACACCGTAGCCTCCCATTGAAAAGCCATACAGAAAAGTTTTATCAATTCTAAAAAGTATTTTTAAATAATGCGTCAGATCAATAATATCTTTTTCGGTTAATCCTATATACCATGAACTCAACTCTCTCCCACGCGGTGCCGCTATAATTAAATTTTCGTTCAGCAGATTTATTGCAGCATTTGTTGCAATCTCCGATTCATCAACTCCGCTGCCGTGCAGAACAAGAAGCAGATCATATTTTTTATAAGGATCAAAATTCTCCGGCAGTATAAGCGAAAAAGGCTGCAGACTTGAATCAATTATCGATCTGAATGCGCAGCTCAAATAGCCGCTTCGTTTGAGTATAGTATGTTCTTCGGTAAATAATTCAGTGAGTGAATCAAGATTATCGAATTTTTCGAATAATGAATAGATATCTTTTCTAAAGTCGAACTTCTCAATTTCATTCCTGATTTCTTCAATATGGTAGGTTATAACATCGCACCCGAAATCGATAAATTTATTATGCGAAGTATGGCTGAGAAGTTTTATAACTTCAGGTGTTTGGGAAAGTCTCTGCGCCCTGTATTTTATAACGGCATCTTCCCACATTGTGGAATCATTAATCGATATGCTCACTTTAAATAATCCGTCTTTCTTCGGAAGAGAAATTGTTTGATTAAGAAGGTTTAATCCGGATCTTATACTCCTTGTAAAATACTTTGCGGTTATCAAACTGTCAGCAGCAGATTTTATTTTTAGGGTGAGTCTGGTTCTTCTGTTCTTAGGTGATTGAATCCATAATTTAGCTTTAACTTTCTTCCCGTCTATTACTCTGTTTTCGAGTTCGCCTGTTATAATCAAATTAGTTTTTGACCGGAACTTAAATCTAAGCGGGATATATTTTCTGAAATTGGTAAGCTCGGTATCATAATTATTATCATCTGCCGCCATTTGAATTATGCGCGAACGGTCATCATTTTGGCTGATGTAAACAATATTTATTCCCGCTTTATTTTCTTTTAAAGGATTAAAAGGATATACATTTTCCCACGGAATTTCTATCAGATATTCTGCCGTTTTAAAACTGTTTGAATCGGCGCTGTCGATTTGTATTTCGGGAGGCGGAGGCGGGCTCAGCTTAGGAAAATATTCTCCATCTTTATTTACAAGAATTGAAGCAGGCTTTTTATTTACGACCGAAAAACCGAAACCGTAAAATTTATCGGAACTGTTGTCGGATGAATTTAAAGGAGTAACAAAGTTGATGTAAAGACCATCGCCGTAACGCCAGCTCCTGTCGCCGTCTTTAAAATGATTATCTTTTACAGAAGCTTTTATCAATAGTGCTTTGCTGTTAAATGAAATAAGCAGGTCAACAATGGGAAGGGGAGTTTCTGAAGGCAATTGGAGTTTTTCCCAATCACCTTCAGTAAGTATGATTTCTTTTATGGGATTATTTTGAGCAAAAGCTGTAATTATGAAACACGTATAAACTAAAAAAGCCGATAGTTTCAGATTCCCCATTTTGAAATTACTTTAATTCCGGAATTTTTAGTTTATGGATAATTTAATCTCCTTTTATTCTTAAAATAAGAATAAAAATTAATAAAATTTCCGGTGAAAATATTATAAGTTTATTTCCTCCCTTTGCCGGCAGCAACAAGGACAATTCCGCCAACGACAGCAATACCGCTTAATATTTCAGGTATGGGAATAGTTTCCTTCTCTTCATGCTGTAATTCCAGGGGACCAAGATCCACATCTGTTTCTTTATGTGTAAAACTGATGCTTTTAACTAAAAATCCGGCAACACCCAATACAATTAAAATAATTCCGATTATTGTCCTGGTATTCATTTTCACTTCCTTTCTTTTAGCAAAACATAAGGCTAATCCGGAATGAGTACTGTGATTAAAAATGCAGGAGAGTGATATTAATCGAAATGAAGGAAAAAGGAAAAAGGAAAAAGGAAAAAGGAAAAATAACTCACTCTAAATCTCCGCCGGAGGCGGACAGGTCTCTATTGGGAAGAGAGAGAATTATAGACATTCAGAAAGTTATATTAATGCTGTCAAGATGTAAATAATAAAGTATATTTCTCAAACAAGT
>DAISZW010000130.1:0-9680 GCA_036824595.1 Ignavibacteriaceae bacterium | reverse complement strand
GCATTATTTCTACAAATATCTAACTCCAACGGAGTTGTGATTTTTGATAGCGTCAGATTAGAATCATAATAGCTTATGATCATTTGGTTTTCCTGTAAGAGGATCGCAGGATCGTTTTAACGGTTTTTAGCTTAAGTGTAATCTCCTAAAACTAAAAAAGCCCATTGGTGGTATGGGCTTTTTTATTAATAATATTTATAGATAAAAAATCTAAATCAGAAGATTCCGAAACGAGTTCGGAATGACAGTTTTAAGTTCTTCTCCTAAATAATTGTTCAATAATTACTTAGCGTAACCTATTTTTCTTACTTCCCTAATCACGGTAACTTTAATCTGCCCCGGATATTCCATTTCGTTTTCAATTTTGGAAGCGATATCGTGAGCTAATTTATCCGCAACAAGATCGTCGATTTTTTCTTGCTCAACAACAACCCTCACTTCCCTTCCGGCCTGGATTGCATAAGTCTTGGCAACTCCTTCAAAAGATTTTGCCAACGCTTCAAGAGTCTCAAGGCGTTTTACATAACCTTCAAGGGGTTCACGTCGTGCACCCGGGCGTGCACCGCTTATTGCATCTGCAGCCTGAACCAGCGGAGCAATGGGATGTTCCATTTCAATATCCTCATGGTGTGAACCGACTGCATTTACAACAATCGGATGCTCTTTATATTTTTTAGTTAACTCATATCCAAGCAGCGCATGCGGACCTTCAATACTTTTATCAACCATCTTGCCGATATCGTGGAGAAGTCCTGCTCTTTTTGCAAGTGATGCATCAAGCCCTAGTTCCGAAGCCATTATGCCTGTAAGAAATCCTACTTCGATGCTGTGCGCAAGGAGATTCTGGCCGTAGCTGGAGCGGTATTTCATTCTTCCTACATGCTTAATTAATTCGGGGTGCATATTATGAAGCCCAAGCTGCAGAATAGTATTCTCCCCTTCCCTCATTATCTCTTCTTCCAGCTCAAGGCGGACTTTCTCTACAACTTCCTCAATTCTTGCCGGGTGAATTCTGCCGTCCTGAATTAATCTCTCTAAAGAAACTCTTGCAATTTCTCTTCTAAACTGGTCGAAAGATGAAAGGATTACTGCTTCAGGAGTATCATCTACGATTACATCTACACCGGTAGCAGCCTCAAAAGCGCGGATGTTTCGACCTTCTTTGCCGATTATTCTCCCCTTCATTTCGTCATTCTGTATTTGAACAACGGAAACCGTAGTTTCTACCGCATGATCGGCGGCAGTTCTCTGGATTGCCTGAACAATTAATTTTTGAGCATCTTTTTTCGCTTCGAGCTTTGCAGTATCGTGCATCTCCTTAATGAGGTGAGCAACTTCCGTTTTTGCCTCATTAACCATATTCTCGATAAGCATTTTTTTTGCATCTTCAGCTGTCAAGCCGGAAATTTTCTCCAGCCGCTCATTCTGTTCAACCTCCAGCCGCTGAACTTCGCTAAGTCTGGTTTGTATATCTTTCTTTAGAGTCTGTAACTCTTTCTCAAGTGTTTTATTCTCTCTTTCTTTTTTAAGAACCAGTTCAAATTTTTTCTCAATATTTTCTTCTCTGGTAGTTAATTGTTTTTCCAGATTAGATAATTTGTTCTTTTTGATATTAATTTCATTATCGAAGTCGCTTTTTTTCTTATACCATTCATCCTTTACTTCAAGTAATTTTTCTCTTTTTAGGTTAGCCGCTTCTTTTTGCGCATCGTTAATAATCTGTTTAGATCTCTCTTCCGAAGACGAGATGCTTTTTCTGCCGATCCGATTATTAAGAACCCACCCTAAGAAAAAGAATATAACTACAAGGAGAACAACCATTGGTATAAGCAAAACAGGGTCCAATAACCGTTCCATTTATTCCTCCAATGTAGGGCCTGCCAGAGCAGGATTAATTATATAAACCGCTTCTGTCAGTCTCTGATTAATAAGGAAAAAACCTCATTAAATCAGTGTGGGAATCCGCCCGAACGCTTTTTGCTTCCTCTGTTCCAAACATAACTGTCAGACAATCATGAATAGATTTCCCCCGTAAAGCGGGGGACGAGGCCTGCAATAGACGCCGAAAGTCAAACTCCCTGTTAGTCTTACTGTTAGTTTTTCTATTAGAAAGGACTGACAGAGCGGCAATTAATTTTAAGATGGGTCAGGCACGGCTTCGGAAAGCAGAAGCTTAATTTTTTTCATCCTATCGGAGGCTTGAATCATAAATTCCCTGTTTTTATTCTTCTCTAAAAATAAATCATAAGCAATGTTTAAACACCCAATAATTGCAATTGTTTGAGCCGGCTGGTCCGGAAGTTCCTCCCGGGTTTCTTCCATTACTTTATTAACATAAACAGCAAGCTCTTTTGCTATTTCTTCATTTTCGACTAGTAAAGAATACTCTTTGTCAAATATTTTTATTTTAAGCTTCCTTTTATCCGTCATTTATGCCTTTTCCATCAAACAAACAATAAATTTAAGAACTAATATGATAATCTATTTTCGAAATCAGGTCCTGTAATTTATCTTTTAGTGATTCTCTCTCCTTTGCGTTTAATGAATTGAATAAATTAGTTTCCCCTTCATTCTGCATTTTACTCAAATCCGTTTCTAACTTATCTATCTTTTCTATTAATTCCGAATTTTCTTTTCTTAATTCTGTAAGATTTTTCCCCAGCTCTTCATTTTGTCTTCTGCAAAGCTCATATTGTTTTTTAAGCATTGAAATCTGCGATTCAACTGTTTTGAAGTCATTTAATAAGGCGTCATACTTAGCTAAATCGTTCAATTACTTCCTCTTAGTTTTGCATTAAACTTTTTAGTAACTGCATTTATAAGATTCTGGAACTCTTTATCAATTTCCTCTTCAGTGAGGGTTCTATCTTCAGAATAATACTCTAATGTAAATGCGAAACTTTGTTTATCGCTGCCTAAGCTTTCACTTTGAAAAATATCAAACAAACTGACTGATTTAAGTAACTTAGAACCGTTTTCATGAATAAAATTCTTAACTTGCTCGTAAGTTAATGATTTATCGAATACAAAAGCAAAATCCCGTATCACTTTCGGATATTTTACCGGCTCGGAGTATACTTTTTCTTTCTTTTTTATTTCTTTCAGCAGATTGATATTAAACTCAAAACAGTAAACATCCTGTGATATATCAAATTTTTTAAGAACATTGTCATTAATCTTACCTCCAATTCCCGCAGCTTTATCATTTAAGCTTTTTGTAAAATAAAAATCATACATACTATCGGCCTTGTGATAATATGAATCATTTAAAACATTGTCAAGTGACATTTTGGTTATAAAAGATTCTATAAATCCTTTTAAATAATAGAAGTCGACCCGCTTTTCCTCCGAATTCCATTCTTTCTTGTTTAATCTTCCGGAAATTAAAAAGATTAATTTTTCCTCTTCGATAAAATCGGAAAAACTGCCGATTGAACCGGGAGAGACTTTATTAAACACGTTGCCGATCTCGAAGAGGAATAGATCCTTTTCTCCGAAATTCAGGTTTCTTGCAACTGTCTGCAGCGCTCCCGGAATCAGAGATGTTCGTAAAAAAGCCAGATCGCTGCTTAAAGGATTAAGAATTTTTACCGGATTCCCGGTTAAACCCGCAGATTTTTCATCCTGTAAAGGATTATTTATCATTTCATAAAAACCTAATGCACATGCAGTATTCCGGATAGAATCAGTGAACTCAGATTCGTCAAACCTGCTGCTTAGTGTAATTGAAATTTTGCTTACTGCCGGGATATTATCATATCCGTTTATCCTGGCAATTTCTTCAATTACATCTATTTCCCTTTCGATGTCGGGCCGGTATGTAGGTACCAATAAGTGCAGTCCGGTTTCGGATTCATGAATAATCTTAAATCCCAGCTTAGAAACAATATCGGATATTTTTTCTTTAAGAACCTCGTATCCAAGAATTTTGCCTACTCTTTCAAAACGAATTCTTACTTCTTTTTCTTTTATCCGCTCCGGGTATACATCCAGTATTCCCTCTGCTGCTTTTCCGCCGGCATATTGAAGAATTAATTGTGCAGCTCTTTCTGCTGCAATGCCTGCTGTGGAAGGATCTATTCCTCTTTCAAACCTGTAAGAGGCATCAGTTGATAATCCGAGAGCCCGGGAAGTTCTTCTTATGCTTCTTGGATTAAAATATGCGCTTTCAATAAGGATATTTTTAGTACTGTTGTTTATTTCGGAATTTTCGCCCCCCATTACTCCCGCAATTGCAACAGGTTTTTCCCCGTCGCAGATCATTAAAGTTTTGGGAGGCAATTTTCTTTCTTTTGAATCAAGCGTAGTAAAAAGAGAATCTTTTTCCGTGCTCTTTACAACTATTTTATTTTTGCTCAGCATTTTCAGATCAAATGCATGCAGGGGTTGTCCGAATTCATACATTACGAAATTTGTAATGTCGACAATGTTGTTAATCGGACGCATTCCGATTTTTTTAATTCTTTTCTTAAGCCATTCGGGAGAGTCTTTAATCGTTACATCATTAATTACTTTGGCCGCATATCTCGGGCAATTTTCAGTATCGATTACTTCAATCCGAGCAAAGTTTTCGATTTTCTCATGCGAATTAATTTTGGTTTTCTCAGCTAAATCCGGATATTGAAATTTCCTGTTGAAAACAGCGGCAAGATCTCTTGCGACGCCGATATGAGACAATGCATCAGGCCGGTTTGGAGTTATCCCTATTTCTAAAATAATATCATTTAATTCTAGTGCTTCGGTAATCGGAGTTCCTTCTTTGAAGCCGTTGGTAAGAACCATTATCCTTTCATGATTATCGCTCAGCTCAAGTTCGGCTTCGGAGCAGATCATGCCGAAGGATTCTATCCCTCTAATCTTGGCTTTAGAAATCTGAAAATTTCCTTTTGGAATTATTGTGCCGACAGGAGCGAAAACTACTTTCTGTCCTGCCTCAACATTTGGCGCTCCGCAAATTACCTGGAAGTCCTGTTCGCCTGTGGAAACCGTACAGAGGGAAAGTTTATCAGCATTGGGATGCTTGGTTTTAGTCTTGACAAAGCCGACAATGAAACCTTTATAGATTTCCTTTTCATTAATTACATCTTCGACTTCCAATCCGGACATAGTCAGATTAGAGATAATTTCCTCATCCGGAATTCCGTCAAGGTTTACATATTCTTTTACCCAGTTTAATGAAATTTTCACTTTTTGTCCGAGATTAAAACTGTTTTAAAAATCTGACATCGTTGTCGAAATAAATCCGGATATCATTTATCCCGTATTTAAGCATTGCGGTTCTCTCAATCCCCATTCCGAATGCATATCCGGTATATTTTTCGGGATCGATTCCTACATATTTATAAACATTCGGATCTACCATTCCGCAGCCTAAAACCTCAAGCCACCCGGAATATTTACAGACTCTGCATCCTTTTCCATGACAGATAAAACAGGTTATATCCATTTCGGCACTCGGTTCCGTAAACGGGAAGAAGCTCGGCCTGAACCGGTATTCTAGATCTTCACCATAGAACTGCTTTGCAAAAGAAACAAGTGTTCCTTTCAATTCGGCAAATGTAACGCCGGTATCTATGTAAAGTCCTTCAACCTGGTGAAACATGCAGTAGCTTCTAGCACTCACCGCTTCATTCCTATAGCATTTCCCAGGCATAATTGCCCTGATGGGAGGCTTATATTTTTCCATTACCCTTATCTGCACGGGAGATGTATGAGTTCTTAAAAGGAATTTTTCACTCAGGAAAAAGGAATCCTGCATATCCCTGGCAGGATGATCTTCAGGGAAATTCAGGGCTTCGAAATTATAATAGTCCGATTCAACCTCGGGTCCTTCAAAAACAGAAAATCCCATCCCCTTAAAAATCCCTTTAATCTGATCCAAAGATTGGGTAAGTATATGTTTGCTGCCGACTTGTTTAAGAACTCCCGGGAGTGTAAGATCAATTCTATGTTCAACCTTTTTCTCTGCTGATTCAAGATCTTCCTTCAGTTTCTCGAATTGCCCTGTTAATTTATTCCGGACTTCATTTAATTGCTTTCCGACAACCGGCTTATCCTCTTTAGAGACATTCTTGAGTTCATCAAAAAGCCGGGAAAGGAGACCGTTGCGGCTGAAATATTTAATACGGATTTCTTCAAGTTCCTTTAAAGAAGAAACTGCGGAGATATCTTTCTGAAATTCCTGGTCGAGAGTATTTATCTTTTCTTTCTGCACAGGCACTTAATTATTATTTAAAATTTAAAATAATACCCTCTTTTATTTTTTTGTTATATAAAAGAGGGTAAAAAATTAATTAGCGGAAAATTTAACAACTTCTGTAAAAGCTGAAGGATTTTCAGCTGCAAGATTAGCTAAGATTTTTCTGTTAATGGTTATTCCCTTTTCATCGAGCGCATGTATAAGTCTTGAATACGTAGTGCCGTTCATTCTTGCCGCAGCATTAATTCTGGCAATCCAGAGCTGTCTGAATACTCTCTTTTTTAATTTTCTATCCCTGAATGCATGAACCAATCCTTTTTCCACATGGTTCTTGGCAACTGTATAAACTTTGCTTCGGGCTCCCCAGTATCCTTTTGCCATCTGCATTATTTTTTTTCTTCTTCTGTGGGAAGCAACCTTATTTTTCGAACGGGGCATAATTATCCTCTCTTTAACTATTATTGAATCATTCTTTTAACACGCTTGCTGTCGGCTTCCGAAACCAATGTAGCGCGTCTAAGTTTTCTTTTTCTTTTTCTGCTTTTTGATGACAGAATATGACTTTTATAAGCTTTTTTTCTTTTGTATTTACCGGATGCAGTCTTCCTGAAAGTTTTTCCTGCTCCGCTTTGTGATTTCATTTTTGGCATTTGTTATTCCGTAATTAATTTTTTTTAGTTTTTGTTTTGGAAGGAGTTAAAATTACATTCATGCTTCTTCCTTCCAGTTTTGCCGGTGCTTCAATTTTTGCAATTTCTGTAGTTCGTTCAATAAACCTGTTTAATAATTCTTCACCTTTTTCAGTATAAGCCATCTCCCTTCCTTTGAACATTACCACTACCTTTACTTTATTTCCTTCTTCAAGAAAATTTATAGTATGTTTAAGTTTAAATTCAAAATCATGAACATCAGTATTTGGATGAAGCCTTATCTCTTTTAGTACCGTAACCTGCTGATTCTTCCTTTGCAGTTTTTCTTTTTTCTGCTGTTCATACCTGAATTTTCCGAAATCAATTATTTTGCAGACAGGCGGCTGAGCTTGGGGTGCTATTTCAACTAAATCCTGGCCTCTTTCGGCTGCTTTTTTTAATGCATCCCTTACAGTGAAAATCCCAAGCTGTGTTCCATCTATGTCTATTACTCTCACCTTTGAGGCTCGAATTTCTTCATTTACACGAACTTCTTTCTGAGCGATTATTTACCTCCCTAAGTTGTTGGATAATACTTAGTTCTAATTTCTTCCTTAATCTTTTTAATAAAGTCTTCCAGGCTCATTGATCCAATATCGCCTGCTTTATGCTGTCTTATTGAAACATTCCCTAAACTTTTTTCCTTTTCTCCTAATATAAGCATATACGGAATTTTATTTGTCTCCCAATCCCTAATTTTATAGCCGATTTTTTCATTTCTTTCATCAAATTCCGCCCTTATTCCTTCTTTAACCAGTTTTGCGGCAATTTCTTTTGCATAATCGTAGTGATTTTGTGAGATCGGGAGTACCGCAACTTGAACCGGTGCAAGCCAGACAGGGAATGAGCCGGCGTAATGTTCTATTAAAACTCCAAAGAATCTTTCTATTGAACCGAGCAATGCACGGTGCACCATAAACGGACGGTGCTCTTTTCCGTCCTCTCCGATATACTTCATGTCAAATCGTTCAGGCTCGTTAAAATCAAATTGGATGGTGCTCATCTGCCACTCGCGTCCAAGTGCATCTTTTATTTTTATATCGATCTTTGGTCCGTAAAAAGCTCCGCCGCCTTCATCAAGATGGTAATCAATTCCTTCATTTTCCAAAGCATGTTTTAATGAAGCAATTGCTTTAGTCCACAAAGAATCTTCACCTACTGCGCTCTCAGGTTTTGTAGCAAGATAATATCTCAGGTCTTCGAAACCGAAAGCTTTCCACATCATCTTGGCGAAATGAAGCACTTCTACAATCTCAACTTCAATTTTTTCATGCGTGCAGAAAATATGCGCATCATCCTGTGTAAAACCTCTGACTCTTAAAAGACCGTGAAGCACTCCGCTCTTTTCATAACGGTAAACGGTTCCCAATTCTGCCCAGCGTAAAGGAAGATCTTTATACGATCTGAGCTTTGATTTATAAATAAGAATATGAAAAGGACAATTCATCGGTTTTATGTAGTAATTCTGTTCATCGATCTTCATTTCAGAATACATATTCTCTTTATAAAAGCCGAGGTGTCCGCTTGTTTCCCACAGCCAGCTTTTACCCATATGAGGAGTGTATAAAAGCTCATAGCCGTTTTCGAGATGAGCTTTGCGCCAGAAGTCTTCAATCTCCAGACGAATCCGCGCACCTTTAGGATGCCAGTAAATCAAGCCTGCGCCGGCCTCTTCATGTACGCTGTAAAGATCTAACTGTTTGCCGAGTTTCCGATGATCCCTTTTTTTAGCTTCCTCAAGAAATACAAGATAGTCATCAAGCATTTTCTTTTTGGGAAAAGAAATGCCGTAAATCCTTTGAAGCTGTTTATTCTTTTCATCCCCTCTCCAATATGAACCTGAGATGTTAAGGAGTTTAACATATTTTATTTTCCCGGCTGACGGAAGATGCGGACCTGTGCAGAGATCGGTAAAGCTTCCTTCTTTGTAAAGGCTGATTATTTCGGAATTATCATCAAGTTCAGATAAAATTTCCAGTTTGTAGGGATCTCCTTTATCAACAAAAAACTTTACCGCATCATCCTTTGATATTTCCTGCCTTATGAAAGGATTATTTTTTTTCGATATCTCTTCCATCCTCTGTTCGATTTTCCGGAGATCTTCTTCAGTAAGCTGCGAATTAATATCAATATCGTAATAAAATCCGGAATCGATAGCGGGACCTACTCCGAATTTAGCCTCCGGGTAAATTTCCTGAACTGCATGCGCCATTAAATGGGAAGTTGAATGCCAATAAACTTCTTTCCCTTTTTCATCATCAAATTTTAAAAATTTTATTACCGAATTATTGCTAACAGGAGTACTTAAATCCTTTACAATTCCATTAATTTCTGCTGCAAGTACATCCTGTGCTAATTGAGGAGAAATTGATTCTGCAATTTTGAACGCAGAGATTCCCTTCTCAAATTCTTTTATGCTTCCGTCGGGAAATGTTATTTTAATTTTATCCATAATTATTAAAATTAAAAAAAATCGGACAAGGTCCGAACGTTAATCTCATACCTATTTCGGATTGCGGATTTCGAATTTCGGATTTATGGAAGCAAATAAATCATAAATCGTAATTCATAAATCTTTCATTCCGCAGTTCGAAATTCACAATCCGCACGCCGAAGGCGAGGTTCGCCAAAGGCGACAATTCTTTTGTGGGTTCTAAAGGATTCTTCCAAAGGAATCCCTTCGGGAGAACCTTTGACCTTCTGCAATCATTTACTTCGTGGGTTCTAAAGGATTCGAACCTTTGACCTTCTGCACGTCAAGCAGACGCTCTAACCAGCTGAGCTAAGAACCC
>DAISZW010000297.1:0-2675 GCA_036824595.1 Ignavibacteriaceae bacterium | reverse complement strand
GTACTTAAAGAGATTCCCTTAACCGTTTTAACGGTTTTAATATATTAAAATCAAAATTAACAAGCGGCTTTTCAAATGACCTCAAAAACTTTGATCACTTCAATCTTTTATTTACTATTAAATCATAGCCTGTTTTCTTTTAATCAGTTCCAAAAAGAAGATTCATTAAATAATTTAAACAAGCCTTTAAGAATTTACACCACAACCCGCTTAACTACAGAAAAACCTGTTATTGACGGTAACTTAAACGATCTCTGCTGGCAGGCAACCGGCGAGTGGGCAGGAGATTTTACTCAATGGATTCCTAATGAAGGCGCCAAACCATCTAAGCCAACTGAATTGAAGGTTCTTTACGATGACCAAAATATTTATGTGGCAATCAGAGCTTACGATGATCCTAAAGAAATTATCCGTAAAGCAGGAAGGCGCGATGAATTTGCCGGGGATTGTGTCGGCATTAACTTCGACAGCTATCATGACCACCGGACAGGTTTCGAATTTAATGTTACTGCTGCCGGACAGAAAGTAGATCTCCTTTTAACGAATCCAATGAATGCAGATTACAGCTGGAATGCAGTCTGGTATGTTGAAGTCGGAATGGAAGACTCAGCATGGACAGCAGAATATGAAATTCCATTAAGTCAGCTCCGCTACAGCAGCGATGAAGTGCAGGTCTGGGGAATGCACTGCTGGCGCTGGATTGACCGGCTTGCAGAGGAAAGCGACTGGGAACCTCAGTCTTCACAGGAAGCGGGATTACTTTACAACTTCGGGGAACTTCATGGTATTAAAGGTCTGCCGCCTTCTCGTAGGATTGAAATAATGCCTTACTCACTCGGCAAGCTTAATACATTTAAAACTGAACCATTAAATCCTTTTGCCGATAAAGGGAGATCGTGGGCAGGCAATCTGGGATTAGATGCAAAAGTCGGTTTGTCATCCAACTTTACTGCCGATGTTACAATCAATCCTGACTTCGGTCAAGTAGAGTCCGATCCTTCGGTGATGAACCTTACAGCTTTCGAAACATTTTATGAAGAACGCCGCCCTTTCTTTCTCGAGGGGAAAAATATTTACAGCTTCGATTTCGACAACAATACAATTTTTTACAGCAGAAGGATCGGACATTCTCCAGGTTACCAGGTTCAACTGGACAATAATGAATTTGCAGATTATCCTGATGAAACAACAATTATCAGCGCTGTAAAACTCAGCGGAAAAAATGCAGGGGGATTTTCAATCGGACTCCTGCAGAGTGTTACCGCAAATGAAAAGGCAGAAGTTAAATCCCCAACCTCAAATAAGGAAATTTCAATTGAACCTTTAACAAGCTACACAATTGCACGACTGCAGCAGGATTTTAAAGAAGGGAATACCGTTCTCGGTGGAATTTTTACATCAACAAACAGGTTTATAAAAGATTCCCATCTTGAATCCTTAAATAGAAATGCTTTTACCGGCGGACTCGATTTTCTTCATCATTGGAACGACAAAGAATTTTTTGTTGATGCAAAATTTGTCGGCAGCATCATAAATGGAAACTCCGATGCAATAAATTTACTTCAATCCTCATCTGCAAGATTTTTTCAGAGACCCGATGCAGAACATTTAAGCTTTGACAGCACTCGTACAAATCTTTCCGGACACGGTACAAGAATAAGAATCGGGAAAGGGAGCAAAGGATTGTGGCGTTATTCCGCGGAATTCAACTGGCGCTCTCCCGGCCTGGATCTGAATGATCTTGGCTTTATGCGGACTGCAGATATTTTCAAGGAAAAAGTCTCTCTCAGCTATTTTGTAGTACAGCCCGTTTCAATCTTCAGAACGTATACTCTTGAAGCAACTCAAACCAACAACTGGGACTACGGATTAAACTATTTGTCATCGGAAGCTACCTTCAGAATCTATCTTGAATTCCTGAATAACTGGGCAGTTAATACAACATTCGGTTTTGTCTCGGAAGCGTTGGATACCAGGCTCTTAAGGGGAGGACATGCAGTACTCGTTCCCGCTGTCTGGACTAACGATCTTTACTTCAGGACAGACGGCTCACAGAAAATATTTTTTGATTTAACAACAAATATAACTCTGGCAGAAAATAACAGCACGCGTTACTATCTGCTGCAGCCGGGAATATGGGTAATGCCTTCGAACGCACTTAAGATTTCAATTGGTGTAAACTTTTCTTCTAACATTAATAATCTTCAGTATATTGACAGGAAAACTGTCGGCACTGAAGATAAATACCTTCTCGCCAAAATTAATCAGCGTACGCTTGGTGCAGCTTTCAGAATCGACTACAACATTACTCCTGAATTTTCAATCCAGTATTACGGCAGCCCTTTTGCATCAGTGGGAAAATATTCTTCATTTAAAGTTGTAAGCACTCCGAGAGCTGATAACTATGGTGATAGATTTTCAAATTTAAATCCCGTTTTAATTAGGGATAATTACGAAGTTTATTCAGACGGCGAATTGCAGCCGGAGTATACTTTTAGAAATCCCGATTTCAATTTTCAAGAATTCAGATCGAATTTTGTTATAAGGTGGGAATATCGCCCCGGCTCGCAGATCTATCTTGTCTGGTCGCAGGACAGGAGCAGATTTGTTAATCCAGAGGATAAATCGGTTTATAATACTTTCCAGGATATTTCAAAAATCTATCCTAATAATAT
>DAISZW010000129.1:8597-9738 GCA_036824595.1 Ignavibacteriaceae bacterium | reverse complement strand
AAACCGTAACCAAGCCCGCCGATATTAAATATCAGATCCTGGTAATCAAAACCGTAAATAGAAAAAGCATCTCCAATCTCAATACCCAAAGCAAAGGAGAAAGTTAAAAGGGCTGAAGTTAGAGTTGAGAAATCTGCAGAATGCCCGCCCCATATCAGGATATCCCTCTGAAGTCTGTAAAATAAGTATGATGTATAAAAATGTCCAATCTTATCAATTCCATTCGAGCCGGGATCATTTAGCCATTGACCGGAATAAAAGCGGAAAGATCGTGAATCATCCTTCCACCAGGCAACATAGGAGCTGATTAAAGAAGCTCCTAATCCAGCCGAAAGCGCGATGATGGAGATATTTTTTTTATTGAAAAAAGATCCGGTTGTGTCGGGGCGATTTGCTTCCTGCTTTACCTGAGGCATTATTGAAATGCAATAAACAAAAAACAACAGCAAGAATTTATTCGGCATAATCAAAAATCTAAAAAGAGACCGATTACATTTTTAATATCTTTCCTGTTAAATAGCTGCCCTCTCTCTTCATAGCCTCTTCTATGCATATACGCAATTCTAAAACTCATCCGCTCCTGATACGGGAAGATAATTCCCAATTCAAAATTTTGTGATGTACTGTTTTTTACTTCCGATTTTATTTTAATATCGGCTGCAGCAAGTAAAAAGATTTTGTCATGAAGAGGCAGTCCCCCATCCAGACCAATTTGATATGTGAAATGCTTATCAACAGGTTCATTATGAAAATTATAAAAGAGCCCGCCGTAAAGTTTTCCGTTTATGGCAGAAATGGAATTCTGAAGATGAAAGCCTACATAATCCCTTACATAGCTTATCGGGATATTGTTTAATTGTGTAATTCCATCATCCGAAAAATGGGCGCTGAGATGCCCCAAAATAAACCTTGCGTTTAAGCCGCTTCGAATTTCATAATCGAGAAAGAAATCTACTAAATAATCTACTGTGTAAACCTGAATGTGTCCGGGAGTTTTGATTAATGTATTAAACGCAGTGGCACCGACAGATAATTGAAATACATGCTTCTCGAAATTAATATTTGAGAAAGCTAAATGAGCACCGATGTTACCGAACCATTCGCTGCTCTCTAAATGTTTGGATAAAGAAAATTGGTGAGC
>DAISZW010000129.1:0-8497 GCA_036824595.1 Ignavibacteriaceae bacterium | reverse complement strand
TTTTTAAGAATTCTTTTATCCCAGGTATCCCAGATATATTTTTTGCTTACCGGATTATAAAATTTAAATCCAAAATCAATTCTGAAAGGAGCAACCTGAGTATATAATCTAAATCCGAAACCGATCCCGATAGCTACTTCATCGAACCGGAACCGTTTATAACCAAGCCATGTATTCCCATAATCAATAAAAAGTGCGGAGCCGAAACTTTCGAGGAACCTGTTGCGCCATTCGACCGAACCTTCCATAAGGAAGGTACCGCCTTTCACATTTATACCATCGGTAAGAATTCCTTCCACTCTTGGCGTTCCTTCCGGAATAAGTTCAGGATCCTGAGATCTCCATCCTCTTACCGAATTGCTTCCGCCCGCATAAAAAGTTCTATTTAAAGGGATTCCGAGATAATCTCCATAAAATGCCTGAAGATGCCCCACCTTGAATTTCAAAGCAAATATATTATTTCTAATCCGCCCGAATGAACCATAGATCGAACTATTAAAAAGCAGCCTGTAAAATATAGCTCCTTTATATTCTTTCCCTGTTAATTTTGCAGCGAGGAACGGTATCGAGTTAGCCTCCTCAATCTGCAGCGACAAATTATACCCCCTAGTCGGGAATAATATATTATCTGCAGTCATTCTGCCTAAATCGGCGCCGATTGCAGAGGTAATTCTGCTGGATAAAGAATCATTATTCAGTCTATTGACCTCGTAGGCTTGTTCAATATTATAGTAGGTACTCAGGAAATGAACAAATGCAAAACTTGGGAGTTCAAAGTCGAATGTAAGCTTCGAACCGAAAACAGTAAGATTATAATTAACCTGCTTATTTATAGTAGCATAATTTTCCCATGTTCCGAATATCGGTTTCCCGAATAAAAACGGCTGTTCGATGGTAACGCGTGAATCGACGTAACCCCTCAAAGTTGTATCACGGAATGATAATTTGCTTATAAGGTTGCTTAAGTCTGCATTAAAAAGATCCTGTATACCGAAAGAAGCTCCAATCGTCATTTTTCTTGCTTCGCCAAGAAAATTTTTCCTGATGTAATTTGCGCCCAATCCTATATTGAATGCGCTCTGCTGATTATTTATTATAATTTCAGGTGAAAGTTCATTTAAGAATCCAATTGTACCTTCCAGCCTTAAAGGAACTTGATTGCCTGAAGTATCGTTCTCCACTGTGGATAATACAACTGAATTAAATAACCCTGTCCGGAAGAGTCTTGCCTGATTTCTTTTAACTTTTTCATAGCTGTATGGTTCGCCGGTTTCTATATCGATGATTTTTCTTAACAGACTTTCTTTAACATAAGGTGCGCCTTCACCCTTTGTCTCAACGAGTAAAGTATCGATATAATAAAGATTTCCGGCAGAAAAATAGATGTCGAGGTCTGCAATGTTATTTACCGTATCTTTAAAAATTAATGTACTGTCAAACCTTGCGAAAATATAACCTTGGTTTAAAAGAATATCCACGGAAGTTTGGATTTTCTGCTGGACAATAGCTTCGGAATATCTATCATCAGGATCCAGCAAAGTTTCAACTATTACATATTCCTTAATATGATCGGGGACGAGTTCCAGACCGAAGAGCTGGACACTGCCGTTATCTGCAGGATCACCCTCCGTTATTTTATACGTAAGATATGCATCGAGGTCGGCTGTATCAATCTCGTAAGCAAATGATATTTCAGTTTCAAAGAACCCGTTTGCATTATAATATGATTCAAGAGCCGAAAGGTCCAGCTGAATATTCGCAGAATCGAAATAAACAGGTTCCGATCCGAGGGGAGTAAATTTGTTTAAAAATTTCCAGAACCATAAAGGAGTTTCTTCCGAATAGATTGCCTCCTCAAGCTCCGAAGAAGAAATTGCGCTGTTTCCTTCAAACCGTATAGACTGAAGTTCATACTGCTGGGCTGAAACATAAATGCTGAACAGGCAGGAGAAAATAATTAATTTTTTCTTCAGCATTTTACATTTCCGGGCTGTACGTTTTTAAAGATCCAGATCAACATCATCCGGAACCAACGTGAGGGTGGGGAAATCTCTTCTAAAATTGGAAACAAAAAAATCCTTAATCCTTTGGTTATTTATATTTTCAGAAAGGAAAAGTGAAACCGGCTTGCGGGGTTCCGAGAATAAATGGGCGTAATAAGTATTCCCTTCTTTAAAATCAATTATGTAAGAAAATATTTCTCCCCCTCCGCTGCCGAGAAAATAATCCTGCGAGTTATAATAAACCAGTTCATAATCAAATCCCGGAAATTTAAACTGGTTCACCAGACATTCACTAAATGATCCATCCAACAATTTTGTTTCATAAACGGAAACCAGTTTATTTTCACTCCATTTCAGAAGATAAAATTTGATTCCCCAGTTGGTTTCATCGGAGATTTCAACTCCTGCGGCTACTTCAACGGGAGATTCTCCTTTAAATTTCCCTCTTTTGGCGAATTTTACATTGTCGCCCAAAATCTTCTTTGCTTCTTCAATAACAACTTCAGGCTTATTGAAGTCAAGTGCTGGCTTTTCCTCTTCCTTCTTCTCTTTCGAACATGAAAAAATAAGAAGAGGCATAAGTAAGATAATTGTCCTGGCAAATATTTTATTTGATAACAACTTTAGTTCCTTTCTTTACAACCGAATAAATTTCATCAATGTGTTCATTGCTTACCGCAATTGAACCATCCGTCCAATTATAAATAAACGGAAGATTCTTAAATATATAATTGTATTTCCCTATTCCATGTATGCCTATATTTCCGCCGAGTGCCGTCTTTAGTTCGGGGCAGTCCTTGTAAAAAAAATCAAATTTCAGGCTGTCATACTCGGTCTGCGATATTATACCTTTCCTGAGGCCTTCCGCCATATCGCTCAAATTGGGATAATTTAACCTCAAAAATTTATGATACTTATGAGCAGTATCAATCGAGCATATCAGGTATTCGCCTACAGGAGTAGCCTCATCACCCTCATGCGATTTAGCATTGCTTATATTTCTTCCAAAGTTTGCCCTGTATGATTTTATGAGTACGCTGTCTTCATAAAGGCTCAGGGTAAAAGTCTTCCGTTCAATAATAATGTTCGTATTAATCAATTCTTCGTATCCCTTTAACAGAATAGATTCGGTTAAAGGTATCTCGCGCAGATTTAGAACAACTCCGTAAACAATAACTCCAAATATAAATAATACTATTCCGCCGCTGAAATATAAAACATTGCGGATAGTAGACTTATTAAAATACTTGGAGATCAGTTTTCGATTAATTTCCTTCAACTGCTTGAAAATATTTCCTTTCTATTTATTACGAAGATATCCTTTCCAAGATTCTTCGAAAAAAGATTTACCGCGGCATAGAAAATTTTTTTAGGAATTTAAAATTTAAAGAAAAAAAAACTTAAAGTACCATCGGGAAAATTATGGTTTGAAGGAGTATCAATGCCCGGAATTGAATAGTATGCTCTTTTTAAAACGTTTTATATTCTCCGAAATAATAAGAGTTTATCAAGCTCCTGTCTTATTTGCTTTAACAGATATCTCAAATTTTTTCGAGAGCTTATTTTCGTAGAGCTGCAAGTCCACTTTAACCCCGCTTTTATCAAGCCGGAAATCGGAAGTTGAAACCGTATCCACCTTATAGCCTTCTGCAATTGAAGATGAAATAAAGTTACTTATTGTGTTTCTAGCAGATTTTTCACTCTTGTATGAAGTGTAGCATTCTGCCTGAAAAACAACTTTATCGCTGGCTACAAAAATCTTTCTTCCGGCATCGCTCTCGTAAAACATGCACTGCATTGCAGGATTACTGTTATCCTGATGTATAGGATTTCCGTATTTTTTAATTACAGCAGACTGAGTTTTGCCGATCATCGTATTTACATCAATATCCTGAGCGGATGTGATGAAAGGGATAAAGAGTATTGAAATGGAAATTACTAAACAATGTTTTAATATTTTCATATATCCCCCGATATTTTTTGAAAAAGAAAATAATAGTATAAAATGTTGGGAAAAAAGTTGCGAGAAAAATATTTATATCACCGAAAGTAACTAGAGTATTTATTGAACCGCACATTTTAGCCTCACCATTATACTAAACGGGATAAAGGCAAAAATTCTTACGGAAATTTGATTAAAAAATCGATTAGAATCAATAATAAACGGTATTTATAGAGGATACATCTTATTTTCAGCTTATTGAGCGTATTGCATAGAGAGAAGATCATTTAAAATATTCCCAATGTATTATGTATTATCTATTTTACTATTTTTACGAATCCATTTAATAAAAAGAATCATCATATATACTTGTAAATAATATGGCTCAGAAAAAAGAGAAGAATAAAGACAGACAGATTGGGAAAAAACCTCCTGAAAAAAAGCATCTGGTAAATCCCAAGTATAAAAACTTCTTCTGGACTGTCGTAATACTTGCTATACTTTTAATATTTTTTATTGTAAATAATACACGGAGTGTTCCGGAAATAGGCCCTTATCCCCCGGCTTACAATTCTGCAGGCTCGGGAAAACCCGGTAAGGATATAGATTATAGGGTAGATTTTAAAACTGAAAAGAGCGATTCTAACAAAAATGAAAATTAAATATGGAGTAATGATGAAATATAACCTAGTACTTGCTGTTCTATTATCCTCAAGCATAATTTTTGGATGCAGCAAACAGGAAACAAAGGAAGAGCAGAATCCGGAAACACAATTGTCAGAACAAAGTCAGAATGAAATAAAAGCTCCCGATTTTTCATTAAGAACAACGGATAATAAGGATCTGAAACTTTCAGATTATAAAGGAAAAATCGTTATCCTCGATTTCTGGGCTACCTGGTGCGGTCCATGCCGGCGTTCAGTTCCCGATCTTATCGAAATTCAAAAAGAATATAAGAATGATGTTATAGTAATCGGAATTTCGTTGGATATTCAAACAGCTAAAAATGTTGTGCCGTTCATTAATGAGTTTGGAATTAATTACCCCGTGGTTTTTGGCAATGAAAAAGTTGTAACGGATTATGGAAACATAGAAGCTATTCCTACCTCTTTTGTTATCGATAAAAAAGGAAATGTGGTAGATATGTATGTAGGCCTTGTTCCAAAAGAGGTTTTTACAAATAAAATTAAGGATATACTATAGGAAAAACTTAATCAACTTTATGAAAGAAATTCCGGAGATGTTATTTCCTGAAAAGGTAAATGATTAGGCTGATGATTAGGCTTATAATTATTGAAGAGACTATCGGGAAATAGAAAGTAAAATTCTTTTTCTTAATATAAATATCTCCGGGAAGTTTTCCGATAAAAGGGATTTTATCTCCAAAAAGTAATAATACTCCGATTACAGCAATTACAATCCCTAAGAAAATCAAAATCTTTCCAAGTTGTTCAAATTCCGGAATCATTTTTCGGCAGCTTTAGTTTAATAAATTTCTGAGAACAGCTTAAGTTCCGCTTCTTAAGAATTTCGGCTCTTCTAATGTAAGAATTAATGAAATGCGGTGAGTATCCGGCAGTCTGTCTAGCTCGGACATATTAAATCTCGCGAAGGAGTAATCGATATTAAGTTTCGGAAGCCTTATTCCTGCACCCACGGTAAATTGCTTGACATCACTATAACCGCCTCTTACTGCAAATAGATCTTTAAATTTATACTCAAATCCTGCATGCATATCGAAGCTTACCGGTCCTATGTTGAAGTTTGAAGCGAATCTTCTATTTTCAAATCTTACGTCAAAATCCAATGCAGGCATAATGTAACCGCCTAATGCTTCAACCTTATACGCCGAGCCGATTTTAAGAGTGGGGGAAACAAGTTCATTTCTGCCGGTATTCCAGGCTACCAGAGTTGTAGTTACATCCTGAATATTAGCACCGACGGCAAAGTTTTCGAACGGATAATAAATTGCTCCAACATCAAATCCTATCCCGGTTGCTCCGAATTCCGCAATATCCCTTCTGATAATTTTTACATTTGCCCCGTAAAAGAAATTTTCGGTATGCTTTTTCGCAAAGGTTAAGTAAAATGCCCAATCCTGATCATTAAACTGTTTTACTTTAGTCGGATCAATCTGTGCGGAAGGATCATTAATATCGTAGATGACTATGCCGGTGCTCCGGTTAACCAAAGCCTCCCGTGTATCCGGGATTCCATCAATTCCTAATCTGATTACACTGAATGCAAAGCTCATATCGCTGCCGTAAGGGATTGCAACGGCACCGTAATCGTAATTCACGAGATTCCCGAAATGTTCTGCATGCATTAGGGCAATCTGAGGATAATTTAAATTTATTAATCCGGCAGGATTATAATATGCGGAACTAACATCATTCACTACTGCAGCGTATGCTCCCCCCATTGCAAGGGGACGGGCGCCGACTCCAATAGCCATGAACTCGCCGGCATATTTGGCAATTACTGTTTGAGCATTCAACTGGGGAATTGAAATAATAAACAGAGTACATGCCAGCAAAACTTTTCCGCTCATTGAGAGGTTCCTTTCAGCCAGTGGATAAAATCCCTTAGGTGTACAAAAAGTTATAAAAAAGTGCTTTGGAAAAATTGGGAATTAGGTGTATAAAATCAAGGCTAAATTTGTACGGTATTTATTTTTCTACGTACTGTGATCTATGAATAATAGACCGAACGTTGAACCTGATTTATTCGGGTCGGAAGAAAATGAGAATTCTATTCATATTCACCCGTAAAATTTGGATACAACTGGAACAATGAATCCTGAAGATCATCAGGATTTACTTTTTTCTTATTAAGCTCATACATGATATCATTCACTTCGAGTTCTATCTGCTTAAATAAAGTTCTGGATTTTAAAAATTCAATATTTTCTATGCCGTAACTCCGCAGTACATACGTACACATAGGACAAGGCATAGAAGTGGTAAGCAATCTCATGCTGCTTCTATCCATTTTCATGAAGTTTGCATAACCAGTATCCTTTATGGCATCATTTATTGCATTGAGTTCGGCGTGCCCCAGAACATTGGAATCCGAAACCACCGTATTGTATCCTCTTCCGATAATTCTATCTCTATGAATAAGAAGGGCGGTTATTGGGAGATTATTTTTATCTATTGCTTCCCTTCCTAAAATCTGCAATTCCTTCTTATACTTTTCAATTAGTGGAGTGGAATAATTCAGCCTGTATAATTCCGATTTAAAAAGCATTATAATTATACATAATACGGCTATAGTAAGTAAAATTTTTCCGAAGTATTTCTTTTTTTGCTTCATAATTTTTAGTTATATTGTTTTAATAAACCATATAGGACAAACAATATGCATACCATATTTACTCCGTGACCGGCATGATGCAAATGCATTCCTAATAATATTTTATTTTCTTAGATTTGACCATGTTTTTTAAGAAATCACTCAAAAGGAAAGAAATGACTGATATAACGAGAAGTGAAGTATTAAATGCAATAAAAAAGGTTAGTGATAAAAATTTCAATAAAGATTTACTGATCTTAAATTCAATTAAAAACTGCGAATTCAAAGGGAAAGAACTACATCTGACGATTGTTTTACCGGTTAATTCAGCATATGTGAATGACCATCTCAAGGAAAAATTCATTCAATCAATTAAGGAAGAATTTCCCGGGATAGAAAACATTAATCTGATAATTGAATCCAAGATGGCTGCTCAGCCTGATCAGAAAAAAGATTCAATACTGCCGAATGTAAAAAATACGATAGCAGTTGCCAGCGGTAAAGGAGGCGTCGGGAAAAGTACTGTGGCGGTTAATATTGCTGTGGCTCTGGCAAAGGACGGAGCAAAAGTAGGTTTAATCGATGCGGATGTATACGGCCCAAGTATCCCCCTGATGCTTGGAATTAAGGAAAAACCAAAAGTATATCAGCACGAGCAGACAATAAAAATGATCCCGCTCGAAAAGTACGGAATAAAAATGATCTCAATCGGATTTTTAGTTGATGATAATGCTCCCGTAATCTGGAGAGGCCCTATGGCCAGCGGTGCCGTAAAACAATTTATGTCAGATGTTGATTGGGGAGAACTTGATTATCTTGTATTCGATATGCCTCCGGGAACAGGCGATATTCAGCTTACGCTGGTGCAGACTATTCCCCTGACGGGCGCGGTGGTTGTTACAACACCTCAGGAAGTCTCCCTGGTTGATGCAAGAAAAGCTTTCAAAATGTTCGGCCGGGTTAACGTCCCTGTTTTAGGCATAGTCGAAAATATGAGCTATTTTATTGCGCCGGATACAGGCAAAAAGTATGATATATTCGGCTCGGGCGGAGGCTCTAAAATGGCACAAGAACTTAATTCGCATTTTTTAGGTGGAATACCGATCGATCCGAGAATACGTATAGGAGGAGATAAAGGAGTACCGATTGTTTACGATCTGGAAGGCACAGAATATGAAAAAATAATTATGAGCATTACCCGGAATTTAGCTAACCAGGTGCATGTAAGGAATATAACTTCAGGATCAAAAATTGAAAT
>DAISZW010000296.1:0-2689 GCA_036824595.1 Ignavibacteriaceae bacterium | reverse complement strand
GCTCCGGCATACACTGCTGCTAAAATGGATCCGGTTGAAGCATTAAGATATGAATAATAAATTAAATATCTTCAGAACTTCCGGCTGTAAAATTACTTGAGCAGGAAAGGTATGATTATATGAATATTACAGAAATTGTCTCCGTATCTTTTCAATCGATTTTAAGCAATAAGCTCAGAACAATTCTTACTTTGCTTGGAATTGTGGTCGGCATTTTCTCAATCATTGTAATAATGACTGTTATTACAATGCTTCAAAGCAGCATCGAGAACGGTCTGTCAATGCTCAGTAAAAATACATTCCAAATACAAAAATGGCCTGCAATCCAGACGGGAGGTCCGGGATCCAGGCAGAAATACCGAAACAGAAAAGATCTTACACTCGAAGAATATAATAAATTGAGAAACATGCTTAACGCAAAGTATATTGGTGCGGAACAATGGGAATTCGGAAAAATCGTAAAATTCAGAAATATTGAGACAAATCCCAATATTATGGTTTCGGGAATTACAACCGATGCAATGAAAACAAATAACTGGAATGTGAATAACGGCAGAGATTTCAGGGAGTTTGATATTACTTATTCTAATGATGTATGTATTTTAGGTCCTGATGTCGTTGATAAACTGTTCCCGGCTATTGATCCAATTGGGCAGATTATTAGAGTTGACGGGCATCCGCTTACCGTAATCGGTCTGCTCGAACCTCAGCCTTCTCTTTTCGGTGACAGCCATGACAATTTTGTTGTAATGCCCATTTCCAAATTTCAATCATTTTACGGAAGAAGAGGCAGAAGCATTAATATTACGGTTATGTCGTATTCAAATTCAGATTATAATACTGTAATTGAAACAGCTATCGGCCATATGAGGAAAATCAGGAAGATAGATCCCGGAGAAGAAAACGATTTCGATATCTTCAGCAATGAATCTTTAATAGGACAGGTAAACAACATTACGGGTCCGATAAAGATCGGTGCAATTGTAGTTTCCATTATTGCACTTATAGCTGCGGGTGTCGGAATTATGAATATAATGCTTGTATCCGTAACTGAAAGAACCAGGGAAATAGGGATAAGAAAAGCGGTTGGAGCACGTAAAAGTAATATCTTAACACAATTTCTTCTTGAAGCTGTAACTCTCTGCATTTTTGGAGGAATTATCGGAATTATTTTGGGTGTGGGAATTGGAAATTTTGCCGGAAGCTTTTTAAATGCTCAGGCCGCAATTCCTTTTGACTGGGTTTTCCTCGGTATACTTTTGTGTATTATAGTCGGTGTTATCTTTGGAACTTATCCTGCATATAAAGCTGCAAACCTGGATCCCATTGAAGCTTTGAGATATGAATGAGTTTTGTATTTAGCGGGATTCGGTTTATTAAAATTTTTTAATTGAAACTGTTGAATTTTAAGCACATTTATTACATTTTAAGAACTGTTTATAAATTTATAAAATGATTCCATAGGGGATACAATGTACGCTTTTCAATTACTTTTAGTAGCTATCCAATCCCTCAAAACCAACCGTTTAAGAACGTTGTTGACTGTACTTGGCGTAGTAGTGGGAATTTTCTCAATTATCGTCATAATGACCATTATTACTATGCTGCAGAATAGCATTGAAGAAGGATTACAATTCTTAAGCAAAAATACTTTTGAAATCCGTAAATGGCCTGCTATTCATACTCATGATCCGGCTGAAATGAAGAAAATCCGTAATAGAAAAGACATTACACTGGATGATTTCTATCGCTTTGAAGAGATGATGAAGAATGCGAAATGCCTGGGGGCGTTTCAAGGCAGGGGTGGAAAAATAATAAAATTCGGCAACCGGGAAACAAATCCTAACATTTATCTTGTCGGTGTTACCCAGGGTGTTTATAGAACCTTAAATCTCGAGATAGATGAGGGAAGAGAATTTAGAAATAGTGAAATTGAATATTCTGCGAATGTCGTAGTACTTGGGTATTATATAGTGGAAAAACTCTTCTATAACGTTGATCCGATTGGTAAAACGGTCAAAATAGATGGGAAACCGTTTAGAGTAATTGGAACTATCAAAAAAAGACCTGAATTTTTCGGGCAGTCCCAGGATACTTATGTTGTTATTCCTATTACTACTTTCCAATCTATGTATGGAAAAAGAACCTCTAGTGTTGATATAACGGTAATGACTAACAGTAAAGATGATTATTATTCATCCATGGAAGCTGCTATAGGCTATATGAGAACAATCAGAAAAGTACAGCCGGGTGAAGAAAATGATTTCGATATTTTCAGTAATGAATCGGTAATGGGACAAATAAATGATATGACCGGAGGAATCAGAATCGGCGCTCTAGTGGTCTCAATTATTGCTCTGCTCGCCGCGGGAGTTGGCATAATGAACATTATGCTGGTTTCAGTTACTGAAAGGACCAGAGAAATCGGTATAAGAAAAGCCGTAGGCGCACGTAAAAGCGGCATTCTTTTTCAGTTCTTAGTTGAAGCTGTTATTTTATGTTCCATCGGAGGAATTTTAGGCATAGCCCTGGGAGTAGCTATTGGTAATATTGCCGGGAGTTATCTAAGCTCCGAAACTGCAATTCCTTATGATTGGATTATGATCGGAATGGGTCTGTGTGTAACTGTAGGTGTTGTTTTCGGGACATATCCGGCGTATAAAGCCGCAAACCTTGATCCCATTGAAGC
>DAISZW010000128.1:6040-9801 GCA_036824595.1 Ignavibacteriaceae bacterium | reverse complement strand
AATGAAATTTAAATTCGGAAATATCAAGAAACCTTTCGGATCCGAACAAATTGAAAGCAGCGAAAATCTTTATACAGTCGAGAGAAGTTTCTTAGCAGAATCTGTAGAGAGGCTTGGATACGGAGGAAGAAGCATAGGTCTTACAGCATATCATAAATATTCGAAAAAAGAACCTGATTTCCCTTATTCTTACTATTTAAATGTGTTTAAAAATAACGCCGAGCAGATCGGCTTTACCGGCAGATATATTTTCCATTTTGATGATTTTGCAGCTGCAGGGAATTATTTCCTGCTTAAAACCGGCGGAAATTTTCCTTTGACTTCTCATGCCTTTTCAGCCGGATTGACGTACGATATTAAAGATTTTCTAGCTGAAGGAGAATTGTTCTATGTTCAGGATCCTGTCGAAGGGATAAGAAGAAAATCTGCCGGAATTCCGGATACAAAAGTTTATTCATTCGGCGGGAGAGTCCTCGCGGCAATCGGGTTCGATACGGACGGTGAAGTTATTGAGGAGATTGAACCGTTGGTTCACTTTACTTATTTTCAACCCGATACAAAAATTTCAAATGCTCATACATTCCAAATTTTATTCGGAACGAATTTTTATTTTGATAACGACGTACGGCTTCGTTTAAACCTTGACGGCCTGCTTACTAAAAATCAATATTCGGATGAATACAGTACGCACGATTCGAGAATTACAATTGAATTGCAGGTTAGATTTTAAAATGAAAAAATATTTTTCGGCAATCATAATATTTTTTGTGTTTAATTCCTGCGATACGGTTTTAGATAATAATCCGGCTAATAATTTAAAGGGGATGGATATTATGAGAATGACTGCCGAAGAGGAAAATCTTATTAATTTTTTCAATAACAAATTTACAGATTATGCCTTCCCGGTTTTAATTCATTACAGGGGCGAGAAAGTCAGAGCATCCGCGGAAGCATTGGGAGCAGGTTCAAGATATTTTCCTCAAAAATCTTTTGTCGTAAGAACAGACGGAGATTTAATTGAGGGGCTTTATGAATTCAATTTAAGTTCACAGATTTACGACAGGACAATGATGAAAACGGCACTTGCTTCTTATCTTTACAGTTCTGCCGGTTTCCCGGTATTTTTTTCTAAAGATATTTTCCTTACGATAAATAATGAAAACTATGGAGTGTACACATTTATTGAAAGAGTTGATGAAGAATTCTTCAGAAAACGTAATATAAGCTTGTTTGAATTATATAAGGTTCAGTTTGACTCAAAATTTACGTTTACCAGACTTAATAATGTTCAGGAAAATTTTGATAAAGATTTTCCTGATGATGACGGCAACTTCCGCTTTTTAGAGGAATTTATAAATGCAATTGATCAGTCCGATACTGGCAGAATTTTTGAGGAAATTGGAAAACATTTAGATATTGAGAATTATTTAATGTATCATGCAGTTTCCTCTGTAAGGAATGATCCCGATTCTTTTACAAATAATTTTTTTCTGTATAAAGCTTCAGCGGATGCTCCTTTTAGGGTTATTCCATGGGATTTTGATAAGACCATGTTCGGCAATATAGGTCTTTATGGAGATAATGATCTGATACACAAATTGCTGCTAAATGATTCATGCCGCACAATTTACAGGAATAATGTGCGTTATATTGTTGAAAATTTATTCACGGAATCTGCCTTGTTTCCTATAATTGATTCCATTTATATTCAGATTAAAGATTTTTATGAATTGGGTCCTTACCACAAAGATTATGACCTTTATAAAGAGAAGGAGGAATTAAAATCAGCCGTAATTCAGAGAAGGGAAGAGTTGTTGATGCAGCTCGGCACCGACTAATTTTGGAGCGATGTAAATGAAGTGTTTTTTTTCTGTATCGCTGATAATTTTTTCTGTTTCTTCAGCTTATCCGCAAATCGGGGAATCCAAACTTAACTTAACAATAAATAATTTCTTTAACGGATTAAAAGAGTCTGTGGAATGGTATGATATTCCTGTCGGAGCCGCTTATCTGTCTGTTCAGTACTCGCCGATAATTTTAAACCGCAGGCTTAATGTTCAGCAGCTATCGATTGATGACCAGATTCAGTCGGGATTCTTCGGTATCGAAAAAAATTCCTTCGGCAGCGCCGATCCTCAAAAAATTGTCGCTTCTATCTTTGCCGCAAGAATGGCTTATAATATAACCAGCGGTTTAATATCCGATGACAATGCCGGTTCTCAAAGTTTCAAACAGGCTTTTCTTTTTTATAAAGCATTTGTTTACAGCAGAACATTAACTGAGTTTGTTAAGAATTTTACACATAGAAGAAGGCCAAACGGGGAAGACAACCGGAGCTTTTTCAGCGGGCATGCTTCAATGACCTTTACCGCTTCCGCATTTTTATACCGCGAAATCGATGATTATATGGATGGCTTACCTATATCTTATCAAAATCCATTTCTCTGCACAACCTTAAAAGCAGTTGCATTCACCGGCTTATACGGGTGGGCTGCATATGTCGGTTATTCGAGAATTTATGATAACAAACATTATTTCTCGGATGTTCTTGTTGGTGCCCTAGTCGGGACAATCATTGGAAATTGGGTTTATTCAAATTATCTCAGTAATGAGACCGGATTGCTTAATAAAGTTAGTCTGGGGATGATAAATAATCAGCCGTCAATTAATTTCCTTTATTCATTTTAAGCATACATCCTTCTGAAAGTAAGTAATCATCAAATCCAGCTTTTCGCAGCTTTCCAAGGAAGCAGATCTTATTTAAATTTTAAATAATAGAATTATGAATGAGAGTTTTTATGCCAATTGCCGAATTTGAAACAAAACCTGAAGCGGTTATTATACATAATCCGGTAGAGACCGGGTCTTTCAAAATAATGGAAGAAATTAATGATTCCGGAATGCTTGAAGATAAAATTCTGTTCCGCTCCCGTCCATATACGGATTTATATTCTCAACAGCATAAAATATTTACCGATCTTTTAGGGAAGCACGTGAAAAAGGTTTACTGCCTGGAGGATCTCGCCGGGAATCATAAAACATTTGAAGCCGCAAAAGAAAATCCCAATCAGGTTTTCACGCGTGATTCTCTAATTACAATTCCCTGGATACCCGACGGCTATATTAAAGCCAGGATGGCAAAACCTTTGAGACGCTCTGAATCCGATACAATGGAGGAAGCAGTAAAGAGGCTCGGCTTAAAAGAAATCCTAAGAATTCCTCAAGACTTATTTCTTGAGGGAGGTGATGTAATCCCTTTTTCAAGAAATGGAAAGCGTACTTTGTTAATCGGTTATGGACCCCGCAGCCGTTTTGAGGCAATTGAATATTTAAGCAATACTTTAATCCCACAGTATGCAGATGAGATAATTGCTATTAAACTGGCTCCGTGGAGAATGAATCTCGACGGAGGTTTTGTCCCGGTTGCCGATGACTTAATTGTTTCTGATACCGGCAGCATTATCGGATCAACTTTATTCGATGAACATACCCAAAAAAAATTTGATATTTTCGGCATGGTTAAAGACATGGGAATAAACATTATAAATGTTACCAAGGAAGAATCAGTATATTCTCAGGCATGCAATTGTATCTGCTTAGGAGAAAGAAAAATTATTTATTACGATCTGAGCAGGAGAGTTTATGAAAAGATGCTTGAGCATGATATAGAAGTGCATCTTGTTCCGGGTTCCGAACTGGTAAAAGGAAGGGGAGGCCCGCGCTGCATGACACGGCCTATTTATAAGAAGATGGAGTAAATG
>DAISZW010000128.1:0-5940 GCA_036824595.1 Ignavibacteriaceae bacterium | reverse complement strand
GTAATGGTAATGAAACATGAAAAACATTTTTTATTTCTGCACTACTCCATCACTCCAAACGCGGCTTATTGAACAAGATTTAGATTTGTTATGCATAAATTATTTTCTAAATTAAAAGACATTTAGATCAGCTTTGTTATGAACAATTCCGCAATTTACATACATATCCCTTTTTGCGATCATAAATGCGTTTATTGCGATTTCTACTCGATAATTACTTCCGATAATATTGTTCCATTTCTTCACTCAATAAAAAAAGAAATAAAATACTACTCTTCTTTTTATTCAAAGAACAGATCTTATTCTTCGATATATTTTGGAGGGGGTACACCTTCGTTAATGGAACCTGCCTTTATAAATGAAATAATCAGATGCATAAAAGAAAATTATTCTATTGCCGGGGATGCAGAAATAACTCTTGAGACAAATCCCGGAACGGTTGATAAAACAAAATTAAAAAATTTTTTGTCACTAGGAATTAATAGATTAAGTGTCGGCGTACAGTCTTTCTTCGATGACGATTTAATATTTCTTACAAGAATTCACGATAAGCAGACAGCAGTAAATACCCTGGAATATGCAAATGATGCTGGATTTCAGAATATCAATATAGATTTAATTTTTAACCTTCCGAATCAATCGAAAGAAAAATGGCAGCACAATCTTAACACCGCAGTATCTTTGCCTGTTAATCATATTTCCGCATACAGCTTAATACTTGAAGGAGGAACAATTCTGAATAAGATGGTGCTGGACGGGAAAGTTAAAATTCAGGATGAAGATTATGATGCCGAATTGTATGAACTTACAATTAATTTCCTGGAAGAAAAAGGATTTTTCCAATACGAGGTATCTAACTTTGCCAAACCGGGATTTGAATGCAAGCATAATAATGCCTATTGGAGATACAAAGATTACTTAAGCTTCGGGCCCTCCGCTCATTCTTTTGTTGATGGGAAACGGTGGTGGAATTACTCCAGCTTGAAGAGATATATATCTGAAATTGGAACTAACAACCATGCTGCTGCAGGTTATGAAAATATAAACGGGAAGCAGAGACTTGAAGAATATGTAATGCTTGCTCTGAGAAGCAAAGGTCTCGATGTAATCGATTTTAAAGATATGTTTGGGGAAGATTGGCTGAATCAGAAGAAAAATGCCTTTAAAAAATTAGCCGATGAAGGCTTAATAAAAATTGATAAATCCTTTATTCGTCTTACTAAAAACGGCTATGCAGTATGCGATGAAATATTGAGCAATGTTTTATAGAAAATCATTCCTTTACTAATTATTTAAATTCTAGTCCATCTTCAGAGCTTTATTATTTTATTATCGGTATTCCCATGCATCCGGTTGGTTCAGTTATTCCCAGAAGATTTGCTATTGTAGATGCAATATCCACAATATAAACCTGATCATTTATTGTCTGTTTAGGAATCTTCCAGCCGTAGAAAATAAGCGGGACATGAGTGTCGTAAGAATATTTTGTGCTGTGAGTGGTTCCTTTTCCCGAATATGAAGTGAGGTAATTCGGCTGAAGTTCAAAAACCAAATCTCCGCTTCTAAAAAAATTGAAGCCGTTCAAAATCAGGTTCGGTGAATTCCTATGGGCAGTTTCTTTTTCCAGATCATCGCGTGTAAAAACCTGCGAAATTTGGGGAAAGGAATCGTATAAAAAATCTTTAACGGCCTGCCTTAATTCATGCAGCCTCAATTTCTTTTCTGCAATTTTGTTTTTATTTAAAAAAATCTGTCTCCCGTAAAAGGCATCAAAAATTTCCTCATCGCCGTAATTTTTGTTTAAGAAATTTTTTAAAGCATCGGTTAGATCGTTTTGATTTAATACACCAGCGCTTATATTCATCCCTTTTAAAAAATCGATATTGTCGGCAACTGCATGATCGGCCGTAAGGAATAGAAGATAATTACCTTTTCCGACCGAGTTATCCAGGTAATTCAGTAGTTCAGCTATCTGTTTATCGAATTTTATATACAAATCCTGGACTTCTATAGAGTTCGGACCGTACGCATGTCCAATATAATCCGTCGATGAAAAACTGATTGCAAGAAAATCTGTAAAAGAATTTTTGCCCAGTTTTTCACTTTCAACTGCAGTTTTGGCAAGTTCAATTAAAAGCTGGTTCCCGAATGGAGTACTAATTAGTTTACCATACTTGTTGCCGCTATTCAGATTCTTAAAACTGTGGGGAAATGAAACTTTACCTTCAGAAAAGACATCCTCTTCATAGGATGTTTCGTCTTTAGTGCTGACTGCATATTCGGAAAGAGGAAGGGAAAGCTCCCAGCTTTTTGAAAGATAATTATCCGGGAGTTTTTTATTATTAAAATCTTCAATCCATTTCGGAAGTTTATCCATATAGAAAGACGATGTAATAAACTTTCCGCTTGAGTGGTCATACCAGTAGGCTGCATCAGCCGATTGACCTCCCGGTAAAATAGCTGCGCGGTCTTTAATTGAAATGCTGATTACTTTTGCTTTTCCGCTTGTTGCAATCTTGAGCTGGTCGGTTATTGTAGTAGTTAGAAGTCTCTTAGGGGAATTATTGCCATCGTGGCCGTCAGTTCCCACTCCGTGTACCTCTGCATCTTCTGTGCAGTAGACTTCCTTGTTTTCAATTTTATCAAACCAGGTGTTATTAATAATTCCGTGATAGAAAGGAGTAGTGCCTGTATAAACAGATGCATGTCCCGGCCCGGTTACGGTTGGAACATAATTAAAATGAGCGTAAGTAAAATTACTCCCTTCATTCAATAATCTTTTTAAACCATCATCGCCGAAATAGTTGTAGAATCGGGTGCAATAGTCGTATCTCATCTGGTCGACAACAATACCCACAACTAAACTTGGGACATTACTATTTTGGGGAAAAATATTTGAATGGATAGAAATTATTATGAAAGCGAAAATTAATTTTTTGAGTTTCATAAGAAATCCTGTAAACTATAAAATATTAAAAATGGAATTCAAACTGATTTTTAAAGTTGGTAAAGTAACTTACTTAAAGATAGCATTTTAAGAAATAATATTACGAGTTTACAATTTTAATTATTTCTTCTATTCCTGAAATAATATAGTCAGGCTTTTCTGCAGATAAAGCTTCAATTGATCTGTATCCATAGGCAGAAGCGCAGGTAATAGTTCCGGCATTTTTCCCGCACTTAATATCCAGCTCGGAATCCCCGGTCATGAGTGTATTAACGGCAGGTACATTTAATTCACTGCAGATGAATAAAAGGGGTTCAGGGGAAGGTTTTAATGTCATTCCGTTTCTTCTTCCCATAATAAAAGAAAAATATTTTTTAAGCTTAAAATGATCAATGATTTTTTCTGCCTGGTCCTGAACCTTTGTTGTTAAAAGAGATATTAAAATATCTTTTGAATGTAGAATTTCCAGAGTATCTGTTACTCCCGGATAAAGTGCAGAAGCATCAATAAAATTAAAATAGAAGCTTTTGTAGACATTTATAAAATGTTCAATATCGGGTACAGGAATCTTTAATTCGCTGAAAATCTGCAGAAAATGATGCCCGATTCTCTTCTGGAATTCCTCCCCATGCACCGGCTCGTTTATCTTCAAAAATTCCATTGCCTTAACGGTACTTTTATAAATTGTATTGTAAGA
The DNA here is from genome assembly GCA_036824595.1 of Ignavibacteriaceae bacterium. Lineage (GTDB taxonomy): Bacteria > Bacteroidota > Ignavibacteria > Ignavibacteriales > Ignavibacteriaceae > DATKLQ01. The sequence continues at coordinate 2,296 of DAISZW010000128.1, read as the reverse complement.
ATCTACTAAAGTGCCGTCAAGATCAAAACACACATGTTTAATGATGCCCATTTCTTTTCATTATTCATTATAAAAATATATTCACCGGGCTTTATTTATCTAAAAACTAAAAGGTTTTTCTGATTTTAATCTTATTTATCCCGGTAAGTCTAATTCCGTAAGCATCTTATTTATTCTATAAACAATTGGCAAAAGATTTGCTGTATTGCCTCAATTCTTTTGTATTGTTGCATAAAATGATGAATCAAAAGTAAAGAAAATATGCTGCTGATGGAATTAAATTGCAGAAATTACATAAAAATTTTCCGCCTCAATTAAGAAACATTCCGGCAGACAGACTTTCTAAAGTTTCATCAGCAGATTCTAAAAAAATTAACAGCATTAAAAGTAAGCTTTAATTTAAAGGAGTTAAAATGAAAAAAGCCCGTCTATTTCTTTCAGCGCTTGTAATTCTCGTATTCTTGGGAATGAAGTGCGAATCCTTTGCACAGGAAGATCCGGTTATGTATTTCTGCGAAAGATATGGCAGCAACGGTGAAGTCGGCATCGCCAGCCGTTTCTCAACCGGATATCTTACAGTTGTTGTTAAATGTGATCATAAGCTACGGTTAACGGAGGTCCATATTCAATTCGATAAATGGAATGAAGATACACGTTCTTACGATTTTTATAAAAAATTTAATTATACACTGGAACCGGAAATGAATTATGTTTATTTCTCACGAAATGAAGATAGTGATATGAGTTTTGATGATCCCGGCTTTTACCGCGTTTACCTGCTTGATGATGATGAACGAACTGTTGCTTCTGCCTTAATTGAAATTACGGATTAAAACAGCCACTCGTAAAAGCGGCATGGAAATGCCTCTCCTCATTTATTGAGTCTGCTTAATAATAATCACATACTTGCACGCTATTACTGTTTTCATCGCTTCATTTCAGTTATCAATTATTTAAATTACCAAATCTATAAAGTAAATTTTTAGAAAGTACTAATACTATGTACGACGTGATAATTATTGGTGCCGGTCCCATAGGTTTAAGCTGCGGTACAGAAGCAGCAAAGAGAAATCTTAATTATCTGATAATTGAAAAAGGATGCCTCGTAAATTCTATTTATAATTATCCGATTAATATGACATTTTTTTCGACTTCTGATAGGCTGGAAATCGAAGAAATCCCTTTTGTTTCTCATGGAGATAAACCGACCAGGAGAGAAGCCCTTGAATATTACAGGAGAGTTAAAGCATCTTGGAACCTGAATGTAAATTCTTATGAAAATGTTCTTGACATAAAGGAAGAGGGAAACGGATATATCATTCTAACATCCAAAGGAAAATACCTTACTAAGAATGTAATTGTGGCAACCGGATATTATGATAATCCAAATTTATTAAACGTACCCGGTGAAAATTTGCCGAAAGTACAGCATTATTTCAAAGAAGCCCATCCCTATGCTTATCTTAAGATTATTGTAGTCGGTGCCGGCAATTCTGCTGTGGATGCGGCGCTTGAAACTTACAGGCGCGGTGCGGAAGTTACAATGGTTATTAGAGAGGAAAATCTAAAGGATTCAATAAAATACTGGGTAAAACCCGATATTGAAAACAGGATCAAAGAGGGATCGATAAAAGCTTATTTTCGTTCCTGTATTAATGTAATAAAAGAGAAAGAAGTTATTATCAGGACTCCCGAAGGTCCGTTGACACTGCAGAATGATTTTGTTCTTGCAATGACAGGTTATCATCCCGATTTTGATTTTTTAAAGAAGATCGGGATAGAAATACCTGATAATATGCAGCCGGCTTTTAATCCCGATACGCTGGAGACCGGCCGTAAAGGAATATTTTTAGCAGGTGTTGTTTGCGGCGGCATGGATACAGGTAAATGGTTTATTGAAAATTCCCTTTCTCATTCTAAAAATATTTTTGATTGTCTCGAAAAGAAGGGCCGGATTAAGGCAGTTGAAGATTAATCTGTTATAAAACGTTATAATATTATTGTTATTTTCGTTGAATCCCAATGCTATTCGCAGTATTTTTGTATTTGTAATTTTTGTAATCAGAAAAAATAACTTCGGAGTAATAATGTTAAAAAAAATTCAAGAACTTTTAGGAAATGAAGCGGATTCACTGCTGAGCTATAAGGCTAAATTTCCCAAAGAGCAATTACACTTGCCCGGGCCGGATTTTGTTGACAGAATCTTTTCTCATACCGACAGAAACATAAACGTTCTAAAAAATCTTCAATGGATTTTCTCTACCGGCAGATTAACCGGTACCGGATATCTTTCTAT
>DAISZW010000127.1:0-9803 GCA_036824595.1 Ignavibacteriaceae bacterium | reverse complement strand
AACTCTTGAAAAAAACATTCAGCCGTTATATCTTCAGCAGCTTCGCATTAATTGCTACGATAACCGTACTCAGAGACATTAACACTGCGCCAAGTGCCGGGCTTAAAACTATACCGGCAGAATATAAAACTCCTGCAGCAAGAGGAATTGCAACAACATTATATCCAGTTGCCCACAGCAGATTCTGAATCATCTTCCGGTAAGTTGCTTTAGCAAATTTAATCATATTTACGACATCTTTTGGATTGCTTCTTACAAGGATGACATCTGCTGTTTCAACCGCTACATCGGTTCCGGCACCAATAGCAATCCCGACATCTGCCTGTGCAAGTGCAGGCGCATCATTTACCCCATCGCCAGTCATTGCCACTGTTAATCCCCGTTTCTGTACTTCTTTAATTTTTTCCAATTTTTGATCGGGAAGGACTTCAGCGAAGTAATCATCAAGACCAAGTTCATCAGCAACCCATTTTGCAACCTGCTTATTATCGCCTGTAAGCATCATCGGCTTTATTCCCATTTCCTTTAACTGCCTGATTGCTTCTTTAGATTCTTCCCGGATTATATCTGCCAAAGCAATTGCTCCAACTAATTTGTTATCGATAAGAGTATATACAACCGTTTTCCCTTCTCCCGATAGTTTTTTTATCTCGTTACTTTTGCTAACACTTGAACTTGAACCTGAACTTGCACTTGAACTTGGAATATCGATCCTATTTTCTTTCAAATATCCCGGACTAACAACCTTAACATCTTTTCCGTTTACTTTTCCTTCCGCACCTTTTCCGGGAATGGAATTAAAACTTTTTAAATCATATTTATCTTTTGATGAATTCATGATTCCCTGAGCAATTGGATGTTCTGATTCAGATTCAACTGAGGCAGCATATTTTAAAATTTCCTTCTCATTGTAGCGATCAAATTCTATAACTTCAGTTACACCAAATTCACCTTTTGTTAAAGTTCCAGTTTTATCGAAAACTATTGCCTGGATATTTCTTGCCTGTTCAAATGCGGTTCTGTTTCTTATGAGCAAGCCGTTCTTTGCGGAAAGTGCCGTTGAAACGGCAACAACTAGGGGAATTGCAAGTCCCAGGGCGTGAGGACAGGTAATTACCATTACGGTTACAGTTCTTGTTAAAGCGAAATTAAAAGTTTGCCCCTCAAGAACTAACCAGACGAACATTGTAATTGCACCTCCGAAGATTGCTACCATTGTCAGCCAGAACGCAGCTTTATTTGCAAGATTTTGAGTTCTGGATTTGGTTTCCTGAGCTTCTTTAACCAACTTTACTACCTGGGAAAGGAAAGTCTCTTCGCCGGTTTTTTCAACTTCAATTTTAATCGAACCTTCTCCGTTTATTGAGCCGCCGATTACACTGTCTCCATCTTTTTTTGAAACAGGCTGAGATTCTCCGGTAATCATTGATTCATTAATTGAAGTTCTCCCCTCAAAAATTTTTCCGTCGGCGGGAATTTTTTCTCCCGGTTTAATTAATAATTTATCTTTATGCTGAAGTTCGGAAAGAGCAATATCAACAACATTACCATTATCATCTATTTTGTGAGCTTCATCAGGCATCAGCTTTGCAAGCTGCTCAAGAGCTTTTGAAGCACCCATTACGGATTTCATTTCGATCCAGTGCCCCAGCAGCATAATATCAATGAGAGTAGCAAGTTCCCAAAAGAAATCTTCTCCTATCACACCAAATACGGTGGCACTGCTGTAAAAATAAGCTACCGATATTGCCAGCCCGATTAATGTCATCATTCCCGGCTGCAGCTTTTTCATTTCATTTAAAAATCCTTTTAAGAACGGCCAGCCGCCGTAAAAATAAACCACAGAGGATAAAGCAAATAAAACAAGCATATCACCCGTGAACCTGAGAGAATCGCCCAGCCCCAGAAAGTGGTGGATCATGGGGGAGATAATAATGATTGGAATTGTAATTACAACTGAGATCCAGAATCTTCTTTTAAAATCTTCAACCATATGTCCATGATGCTCCCCATGAGATTCAGACTCCATAACAGATTTCTTTTTACTACCATATCCATCTTCTTCGTGATGATGCATCCCTTGATTATGATGATGTTGCTTTTCAGTTTCTGCCTGATGGTGATGATGATTTTCCATTTTTTTCCCTGTCATTATTACAACCACAAAAATATTAAGGCAATCGAAAGGTGTGTTATGCTTTAACAAAAAAAGCTTATAGAATTTTACAATGCAGATTTGCGTCACAAATAAGGTTTTAAACACAAACTAGAAGCCAGATATTTTTGATCTTTGCAAGAAGAAGGATGAGATTGTCGTAAATAATAATTTATTCGGAGATAATATGAAGGATCTAGAAGATAAAGTTGCAATTGTAACTGGTGCAGGTTCGGGTATTGGGCGGGCAATAGCAGTGTTATATGCTTTATACAAAATGAAAGTTGTTGTATCGGATATTGATGAAGATGGAGGAAAAGAAACATTAGAGATGATCAGCAAGAATGGCGGGAAGTCTGTTTTTATCAAATCGGACTCATCCTCTGCGGGAGAAAATGAATTTCTTGTAAATGAAACATTACATAAATTCGGAGCACTTCATGTAGTATGCAATAATGCAGGAATAGGGGGACCTTTAAACTTAACAGGTGAATATCCTATTGAAGGTTGGAATAAAGTTATTGCTGTAAATTTATCGGGAGTATTTTACGGAATGCGGTACCAGTTGCCTGCTATTTTAAAATCGGGCGGAGGTGTAATTATCAATATGGCATCTATACTTGGAGAAGTGGGAACAAAATTATCACCTGCATATGTTGCTTCCAAACATGGTCTTGTCGGTTTAACTAAAGCAGCAGCCTTAGAATATGCGGACAAAAATATCAGGATAATAGCTGTTGGACCTGCATACATAAACACTCCTTTAATATCAAAAAATTTATCTCGTGAGGTATTAAATTCATTAGTGGATTTACATCCTCTCGGCAGATTAGGTGAACCGGAAGAAGTGGCAGAGTTAGTACTCTGGCTGAGCTCATCCAAAGCTTCCTTTATTACTGGAGTATATTACGCCATTGATGGAGGATATTTAGCTCAATAGAAAGTTGAAGCTATTTCGTTTATCAATTCTAAAGATCTGCAAATTTTCTGATGCAGGGATCATGTGAAGAATCATCTTTCCAATGTATTTTTCATTTCGTCAAACTGTTCTTTGGTTATCTCTCCTTTTGCATATCTCTTTTTTAGAATATCTAATGGTGTTTCCTGTTGTTGTAGCGGATAATTTTGCTTTCTATTTTGGTTTACTATTATCCAAATTATTAAAACCACAACGGCAATCCAGAAAATCCAGCTGAACCACATTCCTCCCATAAAACAGTCATGAAACATTTTGAAATCCTCCAATAATTTGAGTTTTTAATGGATCACTATTAATGATGAAATATTCATATAAAATTCTAGTGATAAAAGGGCATTACTGCAAAAAGGAGAAATTCCTTTGCGACTTTTCTTTTCATTTTTATGAACCCTATTTCTGCAGGTTGTTAACAAATACTTATGGTTACGAAAGATGAGCATAACACAGTTAAGCTTTGATAGAATCAGCCGTGTTTGATTTTTAGATAAATTAAGCTAAATACTTTTTAATAAGGATTATAATCACATTAAAATATCGATATCATTAATACCTTACAACTATATATAAGCATTTGAGTTTGTAAACTATGAAATTATTGGCATTGCTAAAGTTGATCTAAAATTATTGGGAGATTGGATCATGGTTGAACTTCAACAAGAAACAATATTTTGATGATCGAATCAGACGTAATAATTATCGGCGGCGGTGCTGCAGGTCTTATTGCAGCGAGGGAAATTGCAAAAAATAAAATGAAAGTGATTCTTCTTGAAGCATGTTTAAAAATTCATTAATAATATTGAAAGAACTTTCGCCCTGCTTCCAGCATTTTCCGGCTGATCGGCTAGAGTCTTTGGAATTTTCACAAGTCTTTTGTGCTGCACCAGATTCATTTTCCTTTCATTTTTTCTTTTCTCTATGATGATATAAACCCTCCGCCGTTTACATGAATAGTCTGGCCGGTTATATATGATGAATCTTCAGAAGCAAGAAACACGTATGCAGGACCTACTTCACTAGGCTGGCCGGCTCTACCCAGCATTGTATCAGCACCGAAATCGGTCACATCATCAAATGTAGATGGAATCAGAGGAGTCCAGATTGGTCCCGGAGCTACGATATTAACCCGTATTTTCTCCTTGGAAAGATTTGCTGCAAGAGATCTGCTGAAAGTAGTAATTGCACCTTTTGTAGCAGAATAATCTAGGAGATGTTCGCTGCCCCGGTAACTGGTAACACTGGAAGTATTAATTATAACATCTCCTTCAGTCATAAAGTCGAGAGCGGCTTTAGTAATATAGAACATTGCAAAAATGTTTGTCCGAAAGGTTGTTTCCATCAGCTCAAGATCCAGATCCTTTAGGCTATCATGCGGATGCTGTTCAGCAGCATTATTAACGAGTATATTGAGTTCAGAAAATTCAGCATGCACCTTTTCGACTGCACTCCTGCAGAATTCCTTATCCCTGATGTCTCCTGCAATCAGCAGGCATTTACGGCCCTCCGATTCCACCATCTTTTTAGTTTCCAATGCATCCTTGGTTTCATTCAAATAAATAATCGCAACATCGGCACCTTCCCTGGCAAAATGTACGGCAACCGATCTTCCGATGCCTGAATCTCCTCCGGTAATTAAAGCGACTTTATTTTTGAGCTTGTCGCTTCCTTTATAATTTTTATTAATTACCTCCGGCTTTGGCTTCATTTCCGCTTCATGACCGGGAGGAGTTTGAAATTGGGAAGGGAAGCTTTTCGGTTTGCCTTTAGTCGTAGTCATAAATCATTAGCTCCGTGTTTGGAAAAGTTAAAGTACTCTTCTGCCCTGGATGAGGCGTATTATTACAACAACAACGGCCACAACCAGAAGTATATGAATAAAACCGCCGAGCGTATAAGAACTAACCATCCCAATAAGCCAAAGTACTAACAAGATAACGAAAATGGTCCAAAGCATATGTCCTCCTTTTATTTATTTTTCTTTCAAAGATATTTTAGACGTCTTATGGTTTCGTTGAAAATTATCACAATGTTGATGCTCAATACAATTCTGAATTTTATTCGGCAGTTATTTCAACATTAAAATATTTAATTAAATAACTGTTGAGGAATTCAATGGCTAGAGGAGATAAATCTAAGTACACTTCAAAGCAGAAAAGGCAGGCGGATAAAATTGAAAAAGGATATAAGAAGAAAGGTGTAAAAAAGGAAGAAGCAGAAAGAAGAGCATGGGCTACTGTAAATAAAATGACCGGAGGCGGGAAGAAAAGCGGTTCGGGAAGAGGAAAGAAAACAAATAAAGGACCTGCAAAAAAGGGAGGAAGAAAAGGAGGTAAAGCATAAAGAATGAGTTAAATGAAGGAAATAAAATAACTGCGGTCCTATTTAAAAACTTTTTAGATTGCTTTACTCAGAAGAGAAACAGATAAAAATTAACGGATATATTCTAATTCTTTTCTTCCAGCTGAAATACGGAATCTAAAACTGTTCCGTCAACCCATTTAACGATTGCAACGACTTTGTCTTTGTTTACCTTTGGCTTGGAAGGTTCTCCACCGCATATTTTATATACTTCATCTCTTAAATCTTTGATTGATTTAACGGGGAGAGTTGAATTCTTTGCGGCTTTAATTAAATCCCTTCTTAAGGGATTTATAGCAATTCCTCTTTCCGTTATTATCACATCGATCAACTCTCCGGGTCCGCATAACGTAGTAACATTATCAACTATAACGGGGATTCTATCTCTAAAAGAGGGAACAGCCAGGATTACGCATTTGGAATAAAGGCAATTCTGCCATCCTCCTATTCCATGCAGAAGCAGTCCGTCGGAATGCGTAACCACATTTGCATTAAAATTAATATCAACTTCCGTTGCTCCGAGTATTGCCGCATCGACAATTGATGCAAAGTTTCCTTTGCCGTGAAAATTATAACTGGTAAACGGACTTGTATTTACATGATTAGGATTTTCTCTCATCGATCTAACGCCCTCAAGATCGAAAGTTTGTCCGTCAAGAATATAATCCGTTAATCCTTCTTCCAGCAATTGAACTAAATATTTTGTGCTGCCTCCTCTTACAAATCTTGCTTTTATCCCTTTTGTTTTCATTCTTTCTTTCAGGAAAGGAATAAAAGCAAGTGCAGTACCCCCGGCACCGGCCTGGAAAGAAAAGCCGTCTTTCATTATTCCGGTTTCATCAAGGAATTGAGCAATATATTCCGCAATTAAGAGCCTGTCGGGCGATTTAGTTATTTCCGTAGTACCGGAAACAATTTTTGCTGCATCACCGAGAGACTCGATTTGAACAACATAATCAACGTTGTTCCCCTGTATTTGCCATGGTATACAGGGGAAGGGAATTAGATTATCGGTAACAACTATTACTTTATCGGCATATTCCGAGTCAACTAATGCGAAACCGATCAATCCGCTTGCCGATTTTCCGTTTACTCCGTTTGCATTTCCAAACGGATCGGCAGACGGAGCTGCAATGACAGCAATGTCGATATGAACTTCTCCATCCTGTACGGCCTGATATCTTCCGCCGTGCGATCTTAAAACGCCGATGCCTTTCATTTTTCCGTATGAAGTAAATCTGCCGAGGGGACCGTTCATGCTCCCTTCAATGTGATGAATCGTTCCGTCTTCCAGGTATTTAATTAAATGTTCATGAACGGGAAATGATGCACTTGGGAACCACCTTATATTTTTTATCCCCATGGATTTTATAGTATCGAAAAGAAAATTTGTTAAAACATCGCCGTTTCTTAAATGGTGGTGGGTAGAAATTGTTATCCCGTCTTTTAAGCCGCATTTTTTTAAAGCTTCCTTTAAATTTTTTACAAGCTTGTTTCCATCTTCAGGATAATCAATGCAGGTTCTTACCGGGGGTTTTGCTTTAGTGCCTAACGGTTTAAATTTGTTAACTCCTTTAAATGGAATTTGCTTCTGCCCGTTTATTTCAACCGGGACTAATCTGCCAAGAGCATTTTTTACTAATTTCATCTTTTGCAAACTGTTGTATTGTTTAATTGTTAAATTGTCAAAATTGTTATATTGTTTAATTGCTCCTATATAATGACCATTGAATGACCGCAAATGTCTAATGACCATTGACCCGTGACAAATCAGCCAGTTCCAATACTCTCTGAGCTCTTTTTACAACCGGGGGATCAATCATTTTACTTCCCAGAGAGACAACGCCGCTTCCTTTTTTTTCTGCATCTTCAAAAGCTTTGACAATTTTTTGAGCTTTCTCAATTTCTTCCAAGGTCGGCGCAAATGCTTCATGTACAACCTTTATTTGTCTGGGATGAATGCATCCTTTCCCTTCAAAACCAAGCGCTTTTGCCTCCAATACGCTTGATCTCAATCCTTCCATATCCGCTACATCGGAGAACACAGTATCAATCGCTTGAATACCTGCAGCTTTTGCCGCATTTACAATCACCGATCGTGCAAAAAATGATTCCTTTCCTTCATTGGTCCGTTGAACTCCTATATCTGCAGTGTAATCTTCAAGACCTATTGCTAAAGCACAAATATTTTCTGATGCAGAAGCAATTTCAAAAGCCTTCAGGACTCCCAGTGCGCTTTCAATTATCGGCATGTAGAAGATTTCATTTTTTAAATTATGTTTCTCCTGTATATGAACGGTTTCTTCTTCGGTTTCCAGAACTTGATCTGCAGATTCACATTTTGGAATTAAAATTACATGAACATTTTGGGGTACAACAAATTTTAAATCGTCCAAACCTTTTGGCAGCTGATTTATCCTGACCATCCTTTCCGCTCCGTAAAAATCAACTGCACGGAGTGTGTTTCTTACGAGGTATTGAGCGGCATCTTTCTCCGACGGAGCTACACTATCTTCTAAATCCAAAATAATTCCGTCGGGAGAATGAAGACCTGCATTAATAAAAAACTTCGGTTCGTTTCCGGGTAAATATAAACGGCTTCTCCTTAACCTTTCTTTTGAACTTTTATATAAGTTTTTACTATTGAAGGGGATTAAATATTCATCTTCCAAACCCGGATTGATTCTTTTAACTGACAATTCGAGTCTTGCCGCAATTACAAACGGAAGTGCTCCGCTGTCTTCATAATAGATTTGTGCATTTTTAATTTTAAAAAAGCTGCAAATTCCTTCAATCTGTTTTTTAATTGAATCCCCATACATTGAAGATACTTTGCTGTTTATTTCTAGTTTTATTCCGCCGGAATTTTTTATTTCAATTTCAAAGTAGCAATCGGAACGGATGTTTTCTCCCCGTTTCCCGGCAGCTGATTTTATGGTTGGATTACCCATTTTGTCCCTGTAGTTAAAAGTTTAATCAATTAAAAAATGCTAAAAACAATTTAGAATCCAGTAATTAAACAATCAGCCTCTCCATAAGATCTCCTGCGCTTTTCTTTTCACAATTAAATATCATTTTTTTTATTTCTTTTTGTCTTTTCCTTGTAAGAATCTTCTCGGATAAAGAATTGAATTTAATATCCAGATCCGCTTCACTCATCGGTTCACGGGGATCTCCTTTAGGGTATTCAAGATATTCCGAAAATTCCCTCCCATTTTTCGTCCTGATGACAACTCTGCTCGGCTGTTTTTCAGGAAACATTTTCTCAAATTCTTCCGATGCTTCTCCTTTTATTTTATCAATTACTTCCCATATTCTTTTATCTTTTAATTTTTCCCCGGAAAAGGATTGAGTGGAAATCTTATGATCAACTAAAGCTGCGGCAATGCAGTAGGGGAGAGAATGATCGGCAGTTTCTCGGGATTCGGGCCTGTATTTATGCGGATCAAAAAGTATATCGCACGCACGGGCTATCGTTGTTACTGTCACGGAATCAATTTGATCGTAAGTGATATTATTATTTATAACTAGCTTAAGAGCCGCGGAAATATGAGTGTGAGTTAAAGCTTCCGTGGGGAAAGCTTTCATGCTGCACTCCATAATTTTATATGATTTGCCTAAACGTGAAATCAGTTTATCAATATTCCAGCTCCATGTGCCGAGTGATTCTCTTCCCTGCATCTGAACAGGTTTAATTTTTTGTTCTTTTACATCCCATCCATAGAAGCAGTCCATAAACCCTTCTTTTCCCTCGAATACTGCCTCAGTTCCGGTATAGCCTTCCTTTGCCATCAATGCTGCAAGCACTCCCGATTGAACTGCCATCGGATCCACAGTATTCTTCATCATTGTCAATTTTCCGGCAGTAGGAGCTCCAATCGTATGGTTATGGCTTCCGCTTATCCCGATTGCATTTACCATTTGATCAATTGTTAGTCCTAAAACTTTACCGGCAGCAATAGGTGAAACAAATTGTGTTAATGCCGCGTGATGCCATTTCCTTTCGCGGATTCCGGGAACAGCAAATTCGCATAGCCGCTGCTCGAATTCATATGCCAGAACTATTGCCGTAATTACTTCCTTCATTGATGCGTCAATCATTTCACCGACGGATAATGCGGCGGGAATTAAATCGGATGGATGTGAAGGATCTTCCTTCCAGTAGATATCATTAAAATCAAGTGCTCTTATCATCAATGAATTAATTAATGAAGTGCTGACTGCAGGGAGTTTATCGCCGAATCCGATTGTAGTGGATTCTCTCTTCCCGCCAATTCTTTTATATATATTTCTGATGATATTAACATCTTTTGT
>DAISZW010000126.1:7986-9842 GCA_036824595.1 Ignavibacteriaceae bacterium | reverse complement strand
CATCCGGTGATAAACAAAATAAATTTTGATTTCTCCGAACAAAATTATTCGGTTATAGTTGTTCATACAGGCAGCTCCCATTTTAATCTCACTGATGATTATTCCTCAATTCCAAGAGAAATGAAAAACGCTGCGAGAGCATTCGGAAAAGAAACCTGCAGAGAAATAGACTTTGAGGATTTTCTGAAAAGCATAAAAAAAATCAGAAATAAACTTACGGACAGAGAAATCCTGAGAGCTTATCATTTTTTAAAGGAAAATCAGAGAGTACGGCAGCAGGTTGAAGCATTAAACAATAAAGACTTTAATAAATTCCTCAAACTTGTAAACGACTCGGGTAATTCATCATTTAAATGGCTGCAGAATATTTATTCGTCAAATGATGTTAAGTATCAGCCGGTTACATTGGCCTTAGCATTAACTGAAGAGTTTATAACTAAAACCGGTTTCGGCGCGTGCAGAGTGCATGGCGGCGGTTTTGCCGGAACAATTCAGGCTTTCATACCAAATAACCTGATAAATGATTACAAAGATTTTATGTCCGCAGGATTTAATGAGGAAGCAATAAAAATACTATCAATAAGAGCACAAGGGGCATTTTGTTTTAATCATTAATATTTCTTCAGAATTAATCAATAATAAAATCCTATAACAAAAAGAGGGAACTTTATGAGTGCTATAGGTTTAACTTTTGTAGATTGGATTATCATCGCGATCTACTTTGTATTTGTTCTTGGGATCGGTTTCTATTTAAAGAAGTTTACTAAAAATGAAGAAGATTTTTTCCTGGCCGGAAGAAGAAACAGCTCGTGGGTCGCAGGTTTGGCTTTCCTTTCGGCTAATCTCGGTGCGCTTGAATTACTCGGCATGACCGGCAATACTTATAAGTACGGAATGTATGTTGCGCATTTTTATTGGGTAGGGGCAATCCCGGCAATGATCTTTCTCGGCATTTATATGATGCCGTTCTATTACAGCTCAAAAATAAAATCTATCCCGGGATATTTAAAATTACGTTTTGATGAAAAGACACGGGTATTGAACGGAGCTGCATTCGGAATAATGACTCTGCTTGTTTCCGGGATCAATCTTTACGCAATGGCGCTTGTGCTTCATACATTTCTTGGATGGAACTGGGACATCAGTATGTGGATGTCAGCTGTAACCGTGGCAATTTATGTTACATTAAGCGGACTGCTCTCAGCTATCTTCACCGAAATTATTCAATTTTTCTTAATCTGGTTCGGATTATTCCTTGTCTCAATTCTCGGTATAATTGAAATCGGAAGCATTGAAGAGATATTTGCGAGGGTACCGGCATCCTTTAATACTCTCTGGTCCACTTCAGGAAATCCTTCCGACAACGGAATGCTGGTTAATTGGGCCGGGATTGTTCTAGGTTTAGGTTTCGTTTTATCCTTCGGATATTGGACCACCGATTTTCTTGTGGTGCAGAGAGCATTTAGCGCAAAAAATCTCCGGACCGCAAGGTTAACTCCTATTCTCGCTTCATTTTTTAAAATGGCAATCCCCTTCATAGTAATACTTGCCGGTTTAATTGCTTTAGGACTGGCAAATGATCCCAATTCAGGATTTAAATTATTATCTGACGGCGATCAGGTTAATTATGATTCTGCGCTGCCTCTTTTAATTGCAAGGTATTATCCAACCGGACTTGTCGGCTTAGGAGTAACTGCTCTCCTCGCCGGTTTTATGGCAGGTCAGGCCGGAAATATAAGCGCATTTAATACAGTATGGACTTATGACATTTACAAATCTGTTATAAATAGAAAAGCTTCCGATACTCATCTTTTATGGATGGGAAGAGCTGCTACTATAGTAGGAGTTTTTATAAG
>DAISZW010000126.1:0-7886 GCA_036824595.1 Ignavibacteriaceae bacterium | reverse complement strand
AGCGACATGGCGGTTAATTTCTGGAGAGCCTGGTGGGCATGGCTTATCTGCTTTGTTGCGACAATTGTAATCAGCATGTTTACTAAGAAGAGACCAAAAGAAGAATTGGTTGGACTAGTGAAAGGATTAACTCCCGCTGCAGTCGATCAAGAGAATAAATTGGTTCAGAAACCGGAATTCTGGGCAATTATTTCTTTAATAATTTTTGCAGTATTAAACATTTATTATTGGTAAGGAGGAATCATGAAACCAATCTGGTATTTTGTAGGATTAATCTTATTCTTTATGGGTTTAGTATTAGCTGCTGCAGGATTGATATCCCTGTCATCTCCTCCTGAAGTTAAGCCGGTTCTATATGAATTATACCCGAATATCTGGTGGGGAGCTGTAATGATGATCGTCGGTTTGATATATATTTTAAAAAATAGAAAAATTAAAATAGAATAACGCTCAAAAATGATACTGGTAAGGTGAGATTGGATATTAATCTCACCTTACCTAAAATGAGTCCTACCTCACGTTTATTTAAAACGGTCATAAATTTAATAGCTTTTTGAATCTTTTAATATTAGTTTTTCCTTTCAAATCATACCATCTCATTATAAAAACTTATCCTGGAGCATGAACACAGAAGAAACCATTATATCAAATCGTCTGGAAGAAGAAAACCGGAGACTTAAAGCTGCTGTTGAAGAACTTTCTATCCTGAACGATATTGCCACAGCTATAACATCGACTCAATCGCTAGAGCAAATAATAGAGTTAATTGTTAAAAAGTGTGTAAAATACCTAAAGGTTGAACAAGGAGCAGTAATGCTTCTGGATGAAAAGGATCAGCAGAATCCTTTTCATACAATGATCCGGAAGCAGGATTCTATTTCAAATCTGCTCCCCTACCGGCTGGACGCACAGCTTACCGGCTGGATGCTTAAAAACAAAAATCCTTTAATGATTAATAATTTTGAAAGCGATACAAGATTTAATTTTGTTTCGAAGCAGAACCAGTCTCTGACTGATAAAAATTTCCCGGTCAAATCACTGCTTAGCGTGCCTATGCTTTTGAAAGGTAAAATGATCGGATTGCTAACCGTTTTTAATAAACATACTCCTGCCGGATTTACAAATGACGACCGGAGGCTTCTTGGGATAATTGCTGCTCAATCTGCACAGGTAGTTGAAAATGCAAGATTATATCATGAAGAACAGGCATTCATCCATTTGCAGGAAGAAATGAAGCTTGCCTATGAAATTCAGGTCAATTTATTGCCGAAATCGCAGCCGGAAATAAAAGGATATCAGATTGCCGGAAAAAGTGTTCCCGCAAAAGAGGTAGGAGGCGATTATTACGATTTTATTTCAGTTGATGATAAACATTTTGCATTCTGCTTGGGAGATATTTCAGGTAAAGGTATCCCTGCTGCTTTGCTAATGGCCAATCTTCAGGCAACTTTGCGCGGGCAAACATCATTTGGTAAATTGTGCAAAGACTGCATCTTTTTTACAAATAATATGTTATTTCATAGCACCGCACCAAGTAAATTTGCCACGCTGTTTTACGGAATACTGAATCCTGAGACTAACCAAATAACTTACTGCAATGCCGGGCATAACAACCCGTATTTAATTGAAGCTGACGGAAAAATGAGAAAATTAAATATCGGCGGCATTATTGTCGGCATTATGGCTGATGCTCAATATGATGAATCGACCATTGATATTAATCCGGGTGAATTTCTTGTTTTGTTTTCAGATGGAATAACAGAAGCTGTAAATAATGCCGAAGAAGAATTCGGAGATAAAAGATTGACAGATATTGTCTTAAATAACAGAACAGAATCTGTAGAAAGAATTATTGATATAATTTTCAGAGAAGTGAAATTATTTACCGGCAGCTCTCCTCAAATGGATGATATGACAGTGGTTATAATAAAAAGAGAAACTTAAAAATTTCAATCAACTCATTTCTTTGTCTGGATACGGTTTCCTGAAAAAATCTTAAGATTAAATAAACAATACCCTTTCCGCAGGAGAAAATAAGATGTTTATGCGTTTCTTGCAGTTTAAAGTTAACGCCGAATTTATTCCGGAGTTTGAAAAATTTTACGATAGCGTTGTCCTGCCGCAGCTTCAAAAAATTTCAGGGTGTTTATTTGCAGGATTAATTAGGAGTAAACCTGAAGAAAATGAATTTGCCTCTCTTACTTTTTGGGAAGAGCAGGAACAGGCAGAAAAATACGAACGAAGCGGTGTTTTTCAAAGCTTGGTTGATAAAGCAAGACCATTTCTATCTGAGAGCACCGAATGGAAAATTCATCTTTCGGATAATATGGAGCTCGAATATGCACCCGTTACGGAAGAACCAATGATAAAAAAATATTCCGTTGCCGATTCAGATAATAGTCCGGAAAAAATAAATATGAAGAGTTCCCAATTATATATCAGGATAGTCTCGGTGAAAGTCCAGAGCGGAAAACTAAATGAATTCAAAGAGTTGTTTCATAACCAGGTTATTCCTGCTCTGAAATCTACAAAAGGATGCAGACATATATTTCTGACTCAAAGTATTCAGGAAAGTGACGAATTCATTTCGGTAACTATATGGGATAGTGAAAGAGATGCGGATTTATATGAATCAAGCGGAAAGTTTTCGGAGCTTGTTAGCAAGCTCAAGCAGACATTTTCACAATTCTACTTATGGAAAATGTCCCTTGAAAAGGATTACAGTGCAAAAGTAAAAACTTCAGCAGATATGAAAGTTGAAAAATATAATCTTATTACGGGAAAAAGTTTTATTTAATAATCAATCTGTTTTTTAGAACTCCTCCATTAAAGAATTTTTAAAAAACTACCCCGGACAAATATCATTAATAATAAACAGGTTTATATGATAGGACAATCTATTTCTCATTATAAAATTATTGAAAAGCAGGAGGAAGCCCGCCTGTCTTGGCTCGGCTGCCAAGCCGAGACAGGCCTTGCCCGTAATATAAAGGTGATATTATGAATGACTTAATAGGAAAATTAATCTCTCATTACAAGATTATTGAGCAAGTCGGGAAGGGTGGAATGGGTGTTGTGTATAAAGCAAAAGACACAAAGCTTGACCGTCCGGTAGCAATTAAATTCCTTCCCGCTCATCTCTCTTCTACCGAGGAAAATAAGCAGAGATTCATGCGTGAGGCAAAATCTGCTGCTGCTCTTAATCATTCCAATATTCTTTCAGTTTATGAGATCGATCAGCAGAATGGGAATATGTTTATTGTTATGGAATTTGTTGAAGGACAAACGCTTCGTTCTTATATATCAAATCTTACTACAGGTACAGGAGTACCGGTCTTACAGGCAATCGAGTGGATTGGACAGCTTGCACAGGGATTAAAATCTGCACATGAGTTGAATATAATTCACAGAGACATTAAAACCGAAAATATAATGATATCGAAAGATGGACGATTAAAAATAATGGATTTTGGATTAGCAAAGCTTAAAAGTGATTCCGGTATTACTAAAACCAAAACATCTCTCGGAACTCTCTCATATATGTCCCCCGAACAAGCACAGGCTGTTCCGGCAGACCAGAGATGCGATTTATGGTCATTGGGGGTTGTATTCTATGAAATACTGACAGGTGAGCTGCCTTTTAAAGCAGAACATGAAGCTGCCCTGCTTTATTTGATCGTAAATGAAGAACCTCCTCTTCCAAGTATATTGAATAGAAAAATTCCTAATCAGATTGACTCAATTGTAAAAAAAATGCTTGAAAAAGACAGGAATAAAAGATTTCAAAGCATGAATGAACTATTAACGAATTTGAGTATTGTTAAAGAAGATATTATTAATTCCGCAAATGCCGCAGCTAAGAAATCAGTAGCAGTGCTTCCCTTCGATAATATCGGCGGAGATAAAGACAATGAATACTTCGGCGACGGATTAACTGAGGAGCTGATTGTAAACTTATCAAGACTAAATGAGATTGAAGTTGTTTCAAGAACAACATCAATGCAGTACAAAGGAACAAAGAAAGATATTAAAACTATAGGCAGAGAATTGGGTGTAAGATTTATTTTGGAAGGAAGCGTTAGAAAGTTTCAGGATAATCTCAGAATTACCGTTCAATTAATAGATGTTGAAAGCGACAGGCAGTTATGGGCCGAATCTTATAAAGGGAAACTAATTGATGTTTTCGATATTCAGGAACAGGTTTCAAAGCAGATAGTAGATGCCTTAATGTTAAAACTCTCCCCGAAAGAAAAAGCAGTCCTGACAAAACGTTCCACTCTGAATGCCGAGGCGTTTGATTGCTATCTTCGTGCAAGAAATTATTTGTACAGAAGGACAAAAAATAATCTCGAATTCGCCATACAGCTTTTCCAAAAAACAATAGAGCTTGACCCCCGGTATGCATCTGCATATGCAGGTCTGGGTGAGGCTTATGCAACTCTCCATCATGATTATGATTCTAAAGAAATCTGGTTAGACAAAGCAATTGAGTCCGCATTTAAAGCATTGATGTATGATCCTACTCTTTCTGAAGCATATGCGGCACTCGGATTAGCATATTTCAGTAAGAAAGCCCTTGATGAAGCCATTACTTCCGCAAAAAAAGCCATTGAGCTTGATCCTTCGAATTTTGTTGCATATTGGATTCTCGGACGCATTTATCATGCTACCGATAAAGATAACGAGGCAATTGTTCTTTATAAGAAAGCTGTCGAGCTTAATCCTGATTTTCATACTGCATACGGCGGATTAAGGATGATTTATGAAGCAATGGGTGAAAAAGAAAAATGTGATGAAACAGTCCAGGAACTTCTAAAAATATATCCCAGATATTTATCAAATCATCCCGATGACGCACGAACACATATTTATTATGCAATCGACCTTGCTTTAGTAGGAAGGAATGATGAAGCAAAAATTGAAGCTCTGAAAGCTCTGGAACTTAGTCCCGGTGATCCTTTAATGCTTTACAATGCCGCCTGCTGCTATGCAAGAATGGGTGAAAGTTCCCTTGCAGTTAATGCGTTGAAGAATTCCATCAGCGCCGGGCTGGAAGATTATGAGTGGATAAAAAGAGATCCTGATCTTGAAGGATTAAGAAATGATCCGGGTTATATTGAATTAATGAACGGCAAGTAAATAATCCAGCATATCTTTTTTCGAAATAATAAATTATTTAAAAATCGGACAAGACAATCCTCGCGCTGAAGCTTATTTAACACAATTTGTATTTGGCGGGGATAATAATCCATATCCCGCTTAATAATTCTTGAAAATCGGGTAAGGCTCTTACCCGTCCTAAAATGAGTAATAAGAATGAATAATCTATTGGTCAGACCTTCCTGCACTATAAAATAGTAGAACAAGTTGGTCAGGGCGGACCTGTCCGCCGGAATTTATTAATAATAATTAAAGGTTTAATATGATAGGTCAGTCCATCCTAATCACAAAATTCTTGAAAAGCTGTATGATATCGGCCTGGACTGCATAAAAGGAGCAAAGAATGAATAATTTAATTGGTCAGACAATTTTACATTATAAAATATTAGAACAAATCGGGCAAGGCGGAATGGGTATTGTCTTTAAAGCCCATGATTTAAAGCTTGACCGATTTGTAGCTGTTAAATTCCTCCCCTCTCATCTTTCCAGTGTTGAAGAGAATAAAGCAAGATTTTTTCAGGAAGCGAAAGCTGCCGCCTCCATAAATCATCCCAATATTCTTAATATTTACGAGATAGATGAGAACGAAACTTCTCTATTTATTGTGATGGAATTAATTGAAGGTGAAAAATTAAAACATCATATAAAATCAGGCCAGGGATTAGATTTAGATACGGCAATGGATTGGATAATTCAAGCTGCTAAAGGAATGAAATCCGCTCATGATAGAAATATAATCCATAGGGATATTAAAAGTGAAAATTTGATGATCACTAAAGACGGCCGGGTAAAAATAATGGACTTCGGTCTGGCAAAGCTTAACAACAACAGCGGCATTACAAAAACCGGAACTTCCCTTGGCACTTTATCTTACATGTCTCCGGAACAGGTTCAGGGGATTACTGTCGATCTCCGTACAGATATCTGGTCGCTGGGTGTTCTCTTCTATGAAATGCTTACCGGCGAGCTGCCGTTTAAATCCGAACACGATGCAGCGCTTATTTATATGATTACTAGTGAAGATATAACCCCTCCAAGCTCCCTGGATAGGAAAATTCCCAACCAGATAGATAGTATTGTTAAAAAGATGCTTCAAAAAGATGCGGCATTAAGATATCAGCATATAGACGAATTTATCAGAGATATTGAAGCCGTAAAAGATGAGATCGAATCGGCTTCCCAAAAAGCAAAAAAGAAAGCAATTGCCGTTTTACCTTTCGATAATATTAGTCCTGACCAGGAAAGCGACTATTTCAGTGACGGACTGACAGAGGAGATTATCGCAAACCTTGCAAGGTTAAAAGATATGAGAGTTATTTCGAGGACAACATCAATGCAGTATAAAAAAACAAATAAAGATGTAAAAACCATTGGAAGAGAGCTTGGTGCAAGATACATAATGGAAGGAAGCGTAAGAAAATTTCAGAATAACCTCCGGATTACCGCACAGCTTATTGATGTTGAAACGGACGAACAGCTTTGGGTTGGAACTTATAAAGGAACACTCGCCGATGTTTTTGATATCCAGGAACAAGTTTCGAAACAAATAGTGGACGCTCTGATGGTTAAGCTGACACCTTCGGAAAAAGTTGTTTTAACTAAACGCTCTACTTTAAATCCGGAAGCTTTTGATTGTTATTTAAGAGCAAGGGATTTTCTATATAGGTTTAATAAAAACAGCATTTATTTCTCAATCCAGCTTTTCCAAAAAGCAATTGAACTGGATCCCCGTTATGCGGATGCCTACGCCGGTTTAGCTCATGCTCACGCATCGTGTTATCAATTTTTGGACAGAAATGATATTCTGCTTGATAAAGCAATAGAACTTAGCCTTAAAGCTTTAATGTACGATAATTCCCTCCCCGAGGCTTACGATTCACTTGGTTTGGCTTATTATAACAAAGGATTATTTGAAGACGGAATTACTGCCAGCAAGAAAGGAATAGAACTGGACCCGGGTAATTTTTTGGGTTACTGGATCCTGGGAAGAATTTATGTAGCTATTGATAAATTAAATGATGCAGTGGATCTGTTTCAGAAAGTTGTTGAATTAAATCCCGACTTTTATACGGTGTACGGAGATTTGCAGATAACTTACGGGAGGCTTAATGATAAAGAAAAATATATGGAATCACTTAATAAAGGTCTTAAAATATATGAAAAGTATTTATCTCAGCATCCGGATGATGCCAGAGCGCATATGTATCTGGCAACAGACTTAGTGCAGATAGGGAAAATTGAAGAAGCTAAATCCGAGGCAAAAAAAGCTTTGGAATTAAGCCCCGGGGATCCATTAATGCTGTACAACGCTGCATGCTTCTATGCGCAGCTGGGAGAAAAGAGATTAGCAATAGATTCTTTAAAAAATGCCATTGCAATCGGATATGCCGAGTTTGAATGGCTGAAAAGAGATACAGATCTGGCAAGCATAAGAAGCGAGCCTGAATTTATAGAGATGATTAAGGGAAAATAATAGTGATAGCCTAAATTAAAAGGAGATTTATTTTATGATCGGCCGACAAATATTGCATTATAATTCAGTTAAAAAGTTGTTGAAGCCCGTCTATTTCTCATTACAGAATTCTGGAAAAAATAGTTGAAGGCGGACTTGTCTGACGGGATATTATTAATAATAATTAAAGGTTTAATATGATAGGTCAATCTATTTCTAATTACAAAATTATCGAAAAGTTGGGTGAAGCCCGCCCGTCTTGGCTCGGCTGCCA
>DAISZW010000022.1:13065-28114 GCA_036824595.1 Ignavibacteriaceae bacterium | reverse complement strand
TTTGGGTTTTGTCGGCAGGATTGCCGCAGACTACACAAATTGCTAAAGTTTTGGTTATATATTCTGCAATCGCAAGAAGCTGAGGCATAGGGCCGAATGGTATTCCCCTGTAATCCTGGTCTAATCCGGCAATGATAATTCTTTTCCCTTCATATGCAAGTCTGTTGCTTATACCAACAATATCATGGGAAAAAAATTGTGCTTCATCAATACCGATTACATGTGCTTCTTTTGATAAATCAATTATCTCATTTATGTGATTTAATTTTATAGACGGGAGAGACTGCTCACTGTGAGAAACAATGGAATTATGCGAATATCTTGTATCCACATTCGGCTTAAAAATTTTAACATTCTGTTTTGCTATTTGGGCTCTTCTTAATCTTCTTATAAGCTCTTCCGTTTTTCCGCTGAACATGCATCCAGCTATAACTTCTATCCAGCCGGTTTCTTTAGGAGTTGAATGAGGAGAAAATTCGTTCACTATATTAATTTATAGAGTTGAAAAATTATTTTAGTTTACTGCTGTCAAACGGAAGAGGAAGCAATTCAGATATCTTTAGAATTTTTAATTCATGTTTCTGATTTAC
The DNA here is from genome assembly GCA_036824595.1 of Ignavibacteriaceae bacterium. Classification (GTDB taxonomy): domain Bacteria; phylum Bacteroidota; class Ignavibacteria; order Ignavibacteriales; family Ignavibacteriaceae; genus DATKLQ01. The sequence continues at coordinate 27,524 of DAISZW010000022.1, read as the reverse complement.
CATCACAATTTCTATATCTCCGCAAAGCTCATGAATTACCTGCCTGCAAGCACCGCAGGGAGGACAAAATCCCGGATCATCGCTTGCAACAGCCAGAGCTTTAAATTTTCTTTTTCCTTCAGAATATGAATTAAAAACGGCAGCTCGTTCGGCACAAATAGTCAGTCCGTATGAACTATTCTCAATATTACATCCTATTGCTACAGTATCATCATCTCTTAGAAGCGCAGCACCAACATGAAACTTTGAGTAAGGTGTATATGCATTCTTTTTTGCTTCGATTGCTATTTCGGATAATTTAAGATAATCCATTCTTCAATTTTCCCGTAAAAATAGCTATTTGGGTTATTAATCAAAAATGATAATTGCTTTTACTGAATTACTTCCTTAAAATTAAATAACTTTTTTAATTTTTTAATAGTCCTGGGGGATTTATGAAAAAAACTTTCCTTTTAATCTCAATTATATTTTTTCTCTTTGTTTCCAGATTATCTGCCAACGGTGTAATGGTTGTTGATGCTCAGAATGGAGTCTATTTAACACTGGAAAGCAGTGTAATCTCAGTTAATGTTGAAAACCAGGTTGCAATAATAACTGCAATTCAAAGCTTTAAGAACAATTTAGAAGAAGATAAAAAGATTAAATACGCATTCCCGATGCCTGAAAATGGAAGTGCAACTGAGCTTAAATGGAAAATTAACGGTTCCTGGCATACGGCGAGTTTCAAACCCGGTCCGCAGGATACAACATTGCCAGGCGGTGGGGGAGAAATATATCCTGATCTGTTAAGTTATCTCGGTGAAACCCCTCTATATTTTAATATTATCGATACTTTAAAGGTTGATTCGATAATTACAATAGAGTTAACATACGTTCAGCTCCTTAAATATGAATTCGGTACGGTAAAATTTGAATATCCCAACGATTATTTTTTAATTCAGCAAGATAATGTTGGCAAGCAGGAATTTCAGTTTAATCTTAAATCGGAAAGAACAATTGACAGTCTTTCCTTACTAAGTCATAGCGCACAGGAAGTTTCAAATGCCGGGGATTCCGCCCATATACATTTCATAATTTTTGAGCAGCCGGCTGATGAAAATTATGTTGTGCATTATTCACTGAATCCTGAAGAGCTTGGATTATTCGGAATGAGCACGGTATTGCCCGATTCATTAGTTCCCGATTCTTTGCAGAGAGGTTTTTTCTTATTTGTTGCGGAACCGAATCCTCCGGAATCAGAAAGTATCATAAATAAAGTATTCACGCTTATTATTGACAGATCGGGAAGCATGTCAGGCAGTAAAATGGAGCAGGCTAAAAATGCAGCAAGCTTTATTGTTGAAAATTTAAATGAAGGCGATAAATTTAACTTAATCGATTTTGACGATGTAATTACAAGTTTCCGGGGTACGCATGTTGATTTTAACGCAGACAATAAAGCTGCCGCACTGCAATATATTTCCGGCTTATCGGCAAGAGCTTTAACAAATATTTCCGGCGCATTCGGTACGGCAATTTCTCAATTCAGTTCAACGAACGACAGTACCGCTAACATCATAATTTTTCTCACCGATGGACAGGCTACAGCCGGTTTAACAAATACTTCGCAGATTCTTGAATATGTAAACGATCAGGTTAACCAAAGGGATACAACAATAACTATTTTTAATTTCGGAATCGGCATGGATGTAAATTACCAGCTCTTGACTCTTTTAGCTGCACAACATAATGGTCTTGCGGAGTTCCTGGAGAATGATGAGCTGGAAGAAAGGATTACTTCATTTTATCTGAAGATTAGAAATCCCGTCTTGCTGAATACTAAAGTTGAATTTAATCCGTATACAATTGTTGAAAGCTATCCCGATCCATTGCCCAACCTCTACAAAGGACAGCAGCTGCTTGTATCCGGAAGATATACCGAAGCCGCTCCTGTTACCGTTGATCTTTCAGGAACTGCGTTCGGGCAGCCGGTAAGCTATAGTTATCAGCTTTCTTTGTCGGATTCATTAGTAGAGAAGAACCAATTTTTAACAAAGATCTGGGCAAAATTAAAAATTGAAAATCTTCTTGTGCAATACTACAGCTTGGGTGAAACTTCGGAAGAAGCAGGAGCTATCAAAGATCAGATAATTGATATCAGCATAAAATTCGGAGTATTAAGCCCGTTCACAAATCTAAGCGGCGAAACGGGAAGAACTTCATCTACTGAAAAAATTGATGGAAATAATCCTCTGACGAACTATGACTTCGAATTAGTAGGGAATTTCCCTAATCCTTTTAATCCCGGTACAAAAATTATTTTTAAGGTAAATAAGGCTTTGCAGGAAATTGCAGTAATAAGAATTTATAACATGCTTGGTGAAATGATTAGAGAATTAAAGATGTATATTCAAGGTACAGGTCAGCATGAAGTTTATTGGAATGGATTAACTAGCGATGGAATTACTGCGCCTTCCGGTAATTATATTTATGTTGTCTCCTTGGGGAATACGGAATTATCCGGAAAGATGAATTTATTAAAATAAATTCTTAAGCACTTTTAAGCCCTCTTCAACTTTAGAAGAGGGCTTGATATAACTATTCATCGAGCAGCCATCCTTCAGCAAGATCAGGATTCATTTCAGTTATAAATCTGGAAGGTTTTGAAAAAGTCATTCCTGCCGCCCGGTCAAATAAATTCATAGGATAAGTAACAAAAAGATTCTGCTTTGCTCTTGTCGATGCTACATACATCAACCGTCTTTCTTCTTCAAGCTGCTCTAAAGATTCAACCGATCTGCTGGATGGAAAATAACCTTCCACTGCATGAATGATAAACACAGTATGCCACTCGAGTCCTTTTGCAGAATGAATTGTTGAAAGAGTTAAATACTCTTCCTCTTTGTCGGGAGATTCTATATCAATTACGCTGTCTATCACCGGTTCAATTGCCATATCTGCAAGAAGAGAATCGAGCGATTTATAATTCTCGGTAATGTTCAGAAAAATCTCGAGGTCTTTATAACGCTTGTTGTAATCATCATACTTTTCTTTAAATAAAGGATAATAATAATCAACAACTAGCTGTGCTTTTTCCGAAGGAAGCATCTGCTTTGTATGAAGCTGATATAAAAGCTGGAAAAGTCTTGCAATATTTTCATTATAACGGAAATTAGTTACTGCATCAGGATTTCCTTTTATTGTAAGGCGTGCGGTTGCCAGCTCATCAAGTATTTTCTGTGCGGTTTTCGGACCAACACCTTCATGCAGTAAAAGCACCCGGTACCAGCTTACCACGTCTTTCGGATTTGCTGCAATTCTTAAAAATGCAAGAACATCTTTAATATGTGCGGTTTCAACAAACTTCATTCCCCCGAATTTCAAGAAAGGAATGTTTGCCTTGGTTAATTCAATTTCAAGATCAAAAGAAAAGAAAGATGATCTGAAAAGAACCGCAATTTCTCCCAGAGGCACGCCTTCTTCCCTTAAATCCAAAATCTTCTCTACAATAAATTTAGACTGCAGATTTTCAGTTGAAGCAGCAATTATAACAGGAAGATTTCCACCGGATTTATGTGTATAAAGATGCTTATCGTATTTTTCAACGGCGCCTTTAATAATTTGATTTGTAAAATCGAGAATTGGCTGGATGCTTCTGTAATTTTCCTCCAGCTTAATAATTTTTGTCCCGGGGAAAAGCTTCGGGAACTCTATTATGTTTTTAAAATTCGCTCCACGGAATGCATAGATCGACTGGGAATCGTCCCCCACAACCATTACATTATTTCTTAACTGCGTCAGTCCTTTTACAACCTCGGCCTGCAGCTTATTCGTATCCTGGTATTCATCGACCATGATGAAATTTAAAGTTGAAAGAAAAGATTTTGCGGCAGGGGAAAGGCTCACCAAAAAATCTCTATGATATACCAGGAGATCGTCATAATCCAGCAGATTATTTTTTCTTTTATATTCGGTATAGATTTTCTGAATACCTAAAATTTTATCAAGCTGCTCTTCAAAATGCGGATAGTTCTCAATAATAATTTCTTCAACTGCTCTTCCTGTATTTACACTTAAGCTGAAGACCTTGAACAATGTTTCCTTATTAGGGAATCTTTTTTCTTTTGAAATTAATCCCGCCTGCGAACGGATTAAATTTATTACATCTTCGCTGTCTCCCTGATCAAGTATTGTGAAAGAAGAATCCAGACCTGCAGCCTGGGCGTACTTTCTTAATGTGAGATTCGCAAATGAATGAAATGTACCGCCTTGAATTTTGGAACACCTGTTATCCAAAAGTATTGCAGCACGGTTCATCATTTCACTTGCCGCTTTTCTGGTGAATGTAAGCAGCACAATCGATTTAGGATCATATCCGATCTCGACTAACCTTGAAACGCGGTAAACCAAAGTCCTTGTTTTTCCAGTTCCTGCACCTGCAATAATTAAATATGATCCCTCAACGGCAGAAGCTGCCTCATATTGTGCGGGATTTAATTCATTCTTATAATTAATAACAAAACGGGCTTCGTCAATCTCTTTTTTTACAAAGCCCGTTTCCTTAAATCTTTTTAAGGTATATTTTTTTTGAATCATTCCTTTAAAGCTTTAGGCCTGCCGATAATTTCAGAAATTAAAATATATTCCCTTAACGACTGGGGATTCTTCAATGCTTCTTTTATTTTTAAATTATAAATATTTGAATCTGTCTTCTTTTTCTCAAGAAGTTTTTTGAAACTGTCTGCGCGTTTCTCAACAGCCGAATCAATTTTTGGTTTTTTCTTTTTCAACCAATCAGTGGGCTGGTGCCAGCTTAAATCAAGATTGTGCTCTGAGTAAGTTTGTGAATGTTCGACTGAAGATTTTTCTCTTTCATAAGAAACGTGCTCGCTTTCAGTTCTTTTATATTCTTCAGAAGAATGTTCGGAACTTGTCGGAATATTTTCAGTACTCGATCTCTGCTCGATTGTTGTTCTTCTTCTAGAAGTATCCGGCGCCTGAGGGATTTCTGTTTTAAATAGATCAGATATTTCTCTGAAGATATCACCCTCGTCTTCCTTAGTTTTAACAGAAGTTTCATAACTATCGGGCACTTCCGGCTGCTGTCTTCTTTGAGGTATCTGCCCGGTCGGTTCTTTTCCCTTCTTTTTGAAAATAGAGCTTAAAAAAGTTATTATGATTATTAGATAAATTAATATTTGGATAAAATCGTCCATCTATTCTTGTGCTTTCTTCTTTTCAGGTTTAGAAATTGATTCTCTCATTTCCGTATCAGACTGAATATTCTTCATCTTATAATAATCCATTACGCCTAAATTCCCGCTCTTGAAAGCTTCCGCCATTGCCTTGGGGATTTCCGCTTCTGCTTCAACAACTTTTGCACGCTGTTTGGCAACTTCAGCTATCATTTCCTGTTCTACGGCAACTGCTGCGGCTCGCCTTTCTTCAGCTTTTGCACGCGCAATTTTTAAATCTGCTTCAGCCTGATCTGTTTGAAGTTTTGCTCCGATATTTTCACCAACATCAACATCTGCAATATCAATAGATAAAATTTCAAATGCAGTACCTGAATCTAATCCTTTTGATAAAACACTTTTTGAAATTTTGTCCGGATTTTCAAGCACCTCTTTATGCGTGTTGCTTGATCCAATGGTTGAAACAATACCTTCTCCTACTCTTGCAAGCACAGTAGCTTCTCCGGCGCCGCCGACAAGCCTTTCAATATTAGCACGCAAAGTTATTCTTGCTATTGCCTTCAACTGGATTCCGTCTTTTGCAACTGCGGCAACCATTGGGGTTTCAACCACTTTGGGAATCACCGACATTTTAACTGCTTCAAGAACATCTCTCCCGGCAAGATCAATAGCTGTTGCTCTTTCAAAACTTAACCCAAGATTTGCTTTGTCTGCAGAAACCAATGCATTAATTACTTTAACAACATTTCCGCCGGCCAAATAGTGTGCTTCTAATTTTGATTGATCTATTTTTATCCCGGCTTTGGTTGCAGTAATCATTCCTCTTACTATAACTACCGGTGGAACTTTTCTTAACCGCATCCCGATGAGATCTTTAAAGATCTTTAGTTTTACTCCTGAAAAGTAAGCAGTTATAAATAAACCCAATGGAACAAAGTACAGAAAGACAATCAGCAAAAAAACGATTGCAATTATTACAACAATTGATAACCCCGTAAGTGCTTCCATTAAATTTTTCTCCGTTTTTTTATTTTTAGTAATTTACGACAATTTTCTTCTCAAATTTAGTTAAGAATTCTGTAAAAATGTCCTTTTATAATACAATAATTATCAGATAAAATAGACATTTTGGCTTAAAAAAAATATTAAAAATTTAACCGCTCTATTTTTTCAATAAAATCAAAACAAATTGATGCTGGTATAATAGTTGTCCTTTTAATAGAAAACACTGCAGATCTCCCCTTTAATAGAATAAGTTTGTTGCAAATCAATAGTGTTTTTATGTCAGCAGTTTTAATTACTTATCTTGCTATCTTTTGACGGATCATTTAGCGATAATTGGTTAACTTGATTGAATATATATCAATATATATATTGCAATAGAAACAAAAGCTTACAATTTTAATGGAATAAGGAAAAATTATGGATGGAAATTTCTCCGACAGACTTCAGGATGTAATCAGGTTGAGCCGCGAAGAAGCTTTAAGGCTTGGTCATGATTATATAGGAACTGAACATTTGCTTCTTGGAATTATCAGAGAAGGACAGGGTGTAGCAGTTAGGATTCTTAGGAACCTGGAGTGTGATCTTGTTAAGCTTAAAAAGGCAATTGAGGATACAGTCCGGACTACTGGAGGAACACTGACAATCGGCAATATCCCACTTACCAAGCAGGCAGAAAAAGTATTAAAAATTACTCAAATAGAATCTAAAATTTATAAAGCTGATGTAATCGGGACCGAACATCTGCTCCTTTCCCTTTTAAGAGATGAAGATAATATTGCAACTCAAATTTTGCATCAGTTTAATGTTACCTACGATAATGCCCGTGCGGAATTGAATTCAATGCTGAGCAGCAAAGGATCTAAGGAAGGCTCCGGAGCTGTACCTGCACCGGATAAAAAAGTGGAGCGGACAAAAACACCTGTGCTGGATAATTTCGGGCGGGATTTAACAAAACTTGCCGGCGAGGATAAGCTTGATCCGGTAGTCGGAAGAGAAAAAGAGATTGAACGTGTAGCTCAGATTTTAAGCAGACGAAAGAAAAATAATCCCGTTTTAATAGGTGAACCGGGGGTAGGTAAAACCGCTATTGCCGAAGGTTTGGCATTGAGAATCATGCAGAAAAAAGTGCCTAGAATATTACAAGATAAAAGAGTTGTCACTTTAGATCTTGCCGGATTAGTTGCGGGTACAAAATACCGCGGCCAATTTGAAGAGAGAATGAAGGCTTTAATGAATGAGCTTGAAAAAGCCAGTGACGTTATTCTTTTTATTGATGAGCTCCATACAATCGTAGGAGCCGGGGGTGCTTCAGGTTCGCTTGATGCTTCTAACATGTTTAAACCTGCATTGGCAAGAGGCGACATTCAGTGCATTGGTGCAACAACTCTCGATGAATACAGGAAGTATATAGAGACGGACGGTGCATTGGATAGAAGATTTCAAAAAGTAATGATTGAACCCCCGAGCTACGATGAAACTATCCAAATTTTGAATAATATTAAATTTAAATATGAAGAACATCATCATGTCCGTTATACAAAAGAAGCTGTTGATTCTGCAGTTAAGCTGAGCGACCGCTATATAACCGACAGATATTTACCCGATAAGGCAATCGACGTTATTGATGAAGCCGGATCCAGAGTTCATATGGGCAATTTCGAAGTGCCGCAGGAGATTCTTGATCTGGAAGAAGAAATCAATAAAATAAGATTGGAAAAAACAGCTGTCGTAAAAAGGCAGGATTATGAGGAAGCTGCAAGACTTAGAGATAAGGAAAGAAATTTCCAATCGGATCTTGAGCTTGCAAAAAGAGAATGGGAAGCTAAAACAAAAGATATTCTTCATGATGTAACTGAAGAAGATATAGCCACGGTTGTTGCAATGATGACAGGTATTCCTGTAAACCGCGTTGCTCAAACCGAATCCGAGAAGTTGCTTAGGATGGATGAAGCTTTAAAAGCTCATATAGTCGGACAGGATGAAGCAGTTTCTAAACTTACAAAAGCAATCAGAAGAACAAGAGCCGGTTTGAAAAATCCGCACAGGCCAATCGGCAGTTTTGTATTTTTAGGACCGACAGGCGTCGGAAAAACTGAATTGTGCAAAGTACTTGCGAGGTATTTATTCGATTCTGAAAATGCTCTTATCAGGATTGACATGAGTGAGTATATGGAAAAATTCTCGCTTTCAAGATTAGTAGGCGCACCTCCGGGATATGTCGGTTATGAAGAAGGCGGACAGCTGACCGAGAAAGTAAGAAGGAGACCTTATTCTGTCGTACTTTTTGATGAAATAGAAAAAGCTCATCCCGATATATTCGGAATATTGCTCCAGGTTCTGGATGATGGAGTTTTAACCGACAGCCTCGGCAGGAAAGTCGATTTTAAGAACGCAATAATTATCATGACTTCAAACATCGGTGCAAGAGATATAAAGAATATCGGTTCGTTCGGATTCGGCAGTGAAAAACCTGAGGACAAATATTCAAGCCTGAAAAATACCGTTGAAGAAGCAATGAGAAAATTGTTCAATCCTGAATTCCTGAACAGGATTGATGAAACAATCGTCTTCAGAAATCTTGAAAAGGAAGATATTCTTAAAATTATCGATATCGAAATAAAAGATTTACTGAAGAATATACATGACAATAAAATGGAATTCGCTCTTGATGAATCTTCAAGAAACTTCCTGGTTGAAAAAGGATTTGACCCGAAATTCGGAGCAAGGCCGTTAAGAAGAGCAATTCAAAAATATTTGGAAGATCCGTTAGCCGAAGAGATACTCCGCGGTACTTTCAAAGAAGGAGCAAAAATCGTTGCTAAACATTTTGAGAATCTGGAGGAGGTTACATTCGTTGAAGAAAGCTCCAGCATAGACATCCCTGATCAGGAAAAGGAAAAAACCGATACCGGCGAAGCATCATAGAAGCTCCTTAATATCTTAAATTGATTAAAAGCGTATTATTTTTAATACGCTTTTTTTATTTTATATTGTAATGATTAATTAAACTAGCCGGAGGATTCTTTGACTTTATTAAATGAAAACGAAATTGCAGGAAAACTGAAAGGTTTAAAGGATTGGAATTTCAGCGGTAATCAGATTGGAAAAGAATTTAAATTGAAAGATTTTAAAGCCGCCTTGGATTTTGTAAACGGAATCGGAAAGACTGCAGAGGATATGAATCATCATCCCGACATTTTGCTGCATTCATGGAATAAAGTGAAAATTACGGTATCCACCCACAGTGAAGGCGGAGTTACCGCAAGGGATTTTCAGTTAGCTGAAAAAATTGAAAGTTTAATTAATGCCTGAACGTTTGGAAGCTCTTCTTAAATTCTATGAAAAAGATCCCGCCGATTCATTCGTAATATATGGTATAGCACTCGAATATATTTCAAGGAAAGAGTTTGATAAAGGAGAAGAGTATCTTCAAATCCTTATTAAGAACGATCCAAAATATGTCCCGGCTTATATGCAGTATGCGCGGTTAAAGGAAAATCTCAATCAAATTGAAGATGCCAAAAAATTATACCGCATGGGAATAAATGCAGCCAAACAGATTGGGGATAAGGAGGCCGTAAAGGAAATGGAGGAATTTCTAGATGAACTCGGATGAGCAAAAGATCCTCGATATTTTTATAAAGACCGGCGCTCTGCTTAAAGGCCATTTTTTATTGACCAGCGGAAGACACAGCAATATATATTTCCAATGCGCCAAAGTTTTACAGTATCCGGAATACTGCGAGATGATTTGTAAAAATATCGCGGCTCATTATAAATCTTACGGAATTGATACTGTAATCTCACCTGCTATCGGGGGGATTATTGTGGGACAGGAAGTAGCAAGACAATTAAATAAAAGATCAATTTTTGCGGAAAGAGAAGATATAGCATTAACGTTAAGACGCGGATTTTCATTAGAAAAAGGGGAAAGGGTTTTAGTCTGCGAAGATGTTGTAACAACCGGGGGATCTGTATTTGAAGTAATTGAAATTGTTAAGGGCTGCGGAGCTGTTGTCGAAGGAGTCGGTTTTATTGTCGACCGCAGCAACGGAAAAGTAAATTTCGGATTTCCCCAGTTCAGCACGGTTAAACTCGATGCGGTTTCATTTTCTCCCGAAGAATGCCCGCTTTGTAAACAAGGAATTGAACTTGTTAAACCGGGCTCTAGAAAAGTCAAGCTTTAAGTTTTTCAAAACCTTAACTGATTTATTAATATGAAACTAATAATTGCATTTTTACTGCTGCATCTTTCTTTGTCCGCACAAATTAAATTCGAAGACTACTTCGTCGATAAAACCTTGAGAATTGATTATTTCCATACCGGTAATCATGATTCCGATTTCTACTCGATAGACGAATTGAAGGAAGAGCCTTTCTGGGGAGGATCAAAAAAAAAATTTATTGACAATAACAATATCGGCTCTTTTAAGTTCCAGATGTACGATTTGAAAAGCGGCAATCAGATCTTTTCACACAGCTATTCTGCACTTTTTGATGAATGGCAGACTACTGCCGAAGCAAAATCTACATTTAAAACTTTCAGTGAAACTGTTATTGCTCCTTTTCCTAAAAATAAAATTAAAGCCGAATTTTACAGCAGAGATAAAAAGAACACACTGGTTAAAAAATTTGAATATTATATAGATCCTGCCGATTATTTTATTTCAACGGAGAGAAAAAAAGAATATAAAAATTTTCATGTTCAATATTCCGGTAATTCCGAAGAAAAAGTTGATATTGTAATTCTGCCGGAAGGTTATACTTCAGGTGAGATGAATAAATTTAAAGAAGACTGCAAAAGATTTGCTGGTTATTTATTTAATGTATCCCCGTTTAAGGAAAATAAAAATAAATTCAATGTCTGGGGCATCGAGGCTCCTTCGGAAAATTCTGGTACGGATATCCCGCACGACAGCATCTGGGAAAAAACATTATTGAATACTACTTTTTATACTTTCAATCTTGAACGCTACTTAATGACTGCCGACAATAAATCTGTAAGGGATCTTGCAGCAAATGCGCCGTATGATCAAATTTATATTCTTGTAAATACCGCATTGTACGGAGGAGGATCGATTTATAATCATTATTCAGTATGTGCCAGCGATAATTCTTATTCGGAATTTATTTTTGTCCATGAATTCGGTCATGGCTTTGCTTCTCTTGCGGACGAGTATTATACATCAGATGTTGCATATGAAGATTTTTATCCTCTTGATGTCGAGCCGCTCGATCCGAACATAACTACGTTAGTTAATTTTAAATCCAAATGGAAAGATCTAGTTGCCGATTCGATTCCAATTCCTACTCCTGACGAACCAAAATATGAGAATATTGTAGGCGCATTTGAAGGAGGAGGCTATATGCCGAAAGGAATATACAGACCCGCGATGGACTGCACTATGAAATCGATTTCGATTGATAACTTCTGTCCTGTCTGCAAAAGAGCAATCCGGAAGATGATTGATTTTTATACCGAATGAGATTTCTTCACGATCAGATTCAATTTGTTTTATTCTTTTTTAATTACTTTATCTTTAATATATATTTTGATGAGGTTTTCAAAATATTAAATGGATCAGCGTAAACTATATAAAACTGTAGAAGCTATAGCTTCGCAAAATTTTTCATCCGAGCAGGAAATGCTTGTTTCGGTTCTCAATCAGTTGATTGAACATGAGGGGATTTGCATAACCGGGGGAAGAATCTGGAAGTTTAATCCCGGCGAGCTGACATATGATCTGTTGTTTCAAACGGGACAAGTGGAAAAGATTGATCCCGATTTTCAATTAAAAGTGGAAGGGTATCCGCTGTTCGATATTCTCGGCAAAGAAAGAACAATACTGGCAAATGAAACAAATGAAACACTGAGGCAGAAAGGAATTTTCAGGTATTCGGCAACAGGAGTCGGCGATAAAATAAAGATCGATAAAAAACCATACTATGAATACCTGCTGGCGCTTAACAGCGATGACTTGAATGAAGAGTTTAGAATTACTCTTAATATTATTGCAACCGCAATAACTTCGCAGATAAAACAGAAAAGATATTCGTTAAGAGCAAAACTTCTGAAAGCGGATCTGGATAAAGCAAGGGAACTGCAAAAAAGCATTCTTCCGGCACATGAATACCGCTTTCGGAATTACGAGTTATTTGGAATTACCGATCCGGCCGAAATAGTAGGGGGAGATTTTTTTGATTACCTGGAAATTGGAGATGAATCGGATCGTTTTGGAGTTGTTGTAGGAGATGCCGCAAGCAAAGGAGTAAGCGCCGCCGCCGAGGCAATGTATATTTCCGGTGCAATCAGGATGGCAAGCAACTTTGAAATAAAAATTTATCCGTTGATGAAAAGAATGAATCAGCTCGTGAATAAAATTTTTGCCGATGATAAATTTGCCTCGTTGTTCTACGGCGAGCTTTCAAACGATAAAAGCGGTTTGTTCTTATACGCAAATGCAGGGCATAATCCTCCCATTTTTGTAAAACAGAATTCTGATGAAATAATTTTACTCAATCCCACAGGGCCTGTACTTGGACCTACAGCCAACGGAAAATATACGGTTGAAAATATAAATTTCGCGACTGGCGACGTTTTACTCATTTATTCCGACGGTGTTACCGAATCAACAAATTCGGAATTTCACAGTTACGGGGAAGAAAGACTAATGGATTTGCTGCGGAAAAACAAAAATTTATCGCCAAAAGAGATTACATATTCGATTTTAAACGATGTGATAGAATTTTCAAAGCACGGCCAGTATTCGGATGACAAAACTTTGGTCGTTATAAAAAGAATCAACTGAATTCTCCCTGGTTTCCTTCTGTTAAAGCTGGGCATTACATAATGATCTTTATCATTCTTTTGAAAATTTATTCACATTCTTTTTGCAGATCACAAACAGCTAAAAAGCCCCTTTTAATTTTAACAATTTTCTTTACCTATTTTTAACAACACTTTAATTTTTGAGTTTGAATTATGATTAAATCTATAAACCCATCCACGGATGAAGAAATAAAAGTCTATCAGGAAATGACCGATCAGGAGGTTTCTGGACTGATAGAAAAGTCTCATAAATCTATTCTTGATTGGAAAGAGAAATCATTTGCCGATAGAGCAGATAAAATGAAAAAAGCCGCTGCACTATTGAGAAGTCGCACGGATAAATTATCGAAACTTATGACATTGGAAATGGGAAAACCGATAAGGCAGTCCAGAGGAGAGATAGAAAAATGCGCCGGAGCCTGCGAATACTTTGCGGAAAATGCAGAAAGTTTTTTAAATGATGAAATTGTTAAGACTGATGCTTCGAAGAGTTTTATTACTTTCCAGCCGCTTGGTTTAATACTGGCCATAATGCCGTGGAACTTTCCTTTCTGGCAGGTTTTCAGGTTTGCGGCTCCGAATCTTATGGCCGGGAATGCAGGGGTTTTGAAACACTCTTCAAATGTTTCCGGATGCGCACTGGCAATTGAAGAAATTTTTAAAGATGCCGGATTTCCTGAAGATCTTTTCAGGACGTTAATTATTTCTTCAAAAAAAATTGAAGGAATAATAAACAACAAATTAATACAGGCAGTTACATTGACAGGAAGTGTATCTGCAGGAAGATCGGTAGCATCGGCAGCAGGTAAGGCACTGAAGAAAACGGTGCTCGAGCTTGGCGGCAGCGATCCTTATGTTATTCTGGAAGATGCTGATCTGGAAAAATCCGCCGAAACATGTGTTGCATCCAGATTGATAAACAGCGGGCAAAGCTGTATTGCTGCAAAGCGGTTTATTGCAGTTGAAAAAATTTATAAAGGTTTTGAAGAGCTTTACATCCAAAAGATGAAGGAAAAGAAAATGGGGGATCCGTTTGATGAAACGGTTGAAGTGGGGCCCCAGGCTAGAACAGATTTGAGAGATGAGCTTCATGAGCAGGTTTTGAAGAGCATTTCCAAAGGTGCGAAAGCTGTTTTGGGCGGAAAAATTCCGGAAGGCAAGGGAGCATTTTACTATCCAACTGTCCTGTCAAATGTTTCTCCCGGAATGCCCGCATATGAGGAAGAATTATTCGGACCGGTGGCTTCTTTAATTAAGGCAAAGAATGAGGACGAAGCCGTTAAGATTGCCAACCATACTTCATTCGGATTGGGTGCCGCCGTGTTCACATCCGATGCAGAAAGAGGTGAAATAATTGCAAAGAAAAAATTAAATGCGGGAAACTGCTTTATTAATGATTTTGTCAGATCCGATCCGCGGCTCCCGTTTGGCGGCGTTAAAGAATCGGGCTA
>DAISZW010000022.1:5598-12965 GCA_036824595.1 Ignavibacteriaceae bacterium | reverse complement strand
GATCATGAACAAATGAACTTATCTGAGATATTTTTACTGATCTTATACTTGAACCTGAACTAAAACTTAAACTTAAGCAAAGACTTGAACTCTTATGCAGGATGCAACTAAACATCTTTCAGATTATCTCTTTTCCGGCGAATCTAATTTAGATTCCGGGGATTTGTTTATTCTTGTACAGAAGCTAGCAATTGCGATTTTTATTGGAGCCTTTGTCGGGCTTGAGCGGGAGCATTCAAGGTCTGAAAATGAAAAAACTTTTGCAGGTATAAGAACCTTCCCGCTGATCTCCATTTTTGGATTTATGACTGCTTTGGTGTCAACAATAACAACTCTATGGATTTATTTTGCAATGTTCCTCGGGTTTGCTGCCCTTGTTATTGCATCTCATGTTTTGTCGGCAAAAGAAGGAAAAATGGGAGGCACCACCGAAGTTACTGCATTTATAGTTTTTATTTTAGGATCGTTGGTGCTTTGGAACTTTACTATTTTAGCCGCTGTAATCGGTGTTGTTGTTACTTTATTCCTTACCTTGAAGTTTCAGCTTCATTCTTTTGTCGGAAAAATTAATGAAGAAGATCTTTACGCCGCACTGAAACTCGCCATAATTACCGTGATTATCCTTCCATTACTTCCGGATCAGACATACGGCCCGTTTAATGTCCTTAATCCCCGGCTGATCTGGTACATGGTTATTTTTATCAGCGGCATAAGCTTTATCGGGTATGTCTTAATTAAGGTATACGGACAAAATAAAGGTGCTTTTATTACAGGACTGATGGGAGGAATGGTATCCAGTACTGCTGTTGCATTTTCACTTTCACGAAAAAGCAAAGAGCAGAAAGAACTAAGTCTTAATTTCGCAGCAGGAATAATCATTGCTTCGACAGTAATGTTCCCTAGGATATTTTTTATTGTATTAGTTTTCAGCAGAAACCTTATCGGCAAGCTTTGGATTCCGCTGTTGGTTGCTACTATTACGGGATTACTTATTAGTTATTTTTTATCCAAGAAACTAACTGCAAAACAGAATCAGCAGATTGAATTTAAAAATCCTTTTGAGCTTAAGTCAGCTTTGTTATTCGGATTAATTTTCGGAATTGTAATCTTCCTCTCAAAAGCTGCGCAGGTATACTTAGGAAACAGCGGAATATATGCCGCAAGCGCTGTTGCAGGGATTACCAGCGTGGATGCAATAATACTGACTTTATCAGGACTAGCCGGATCGGGTTTGGATGAAAACGTGGCAGTATCTGCAGTTATTATTGCTGCCGGAGTAAACACTATAGTAAAGGGGATTATTTCATTTTTCCTGGGAACGGATTCTTTACGCAGGTATGTGCTGACCGGGTTAAGCATTATTACTTTGGTTTGTGCGGTTAGTTTGATAATAATGGCGGCAATATTCTAAACTGCCCTGTATGAATTATTGTGAATGTCTTGCTAGGTTTAAAGTAAAGCCGGTGCAACAAATTTGCAGCCGATCTTTTTATATTTGATAACTTCCTGTTCAAGAAGAAAGAAGTTTTGTACGGATGTTAAAATATTTCTTTTACTTTTTTTATCTGCAATCTCTTTAAATGTTTTAATAACATCTTCCGTTTCCGGTCCATCAATTAAATCCAAAGAGCTTTTTTTAAACATCCTCAAGTTTCTCTTTAAAAATTCTTGCTCTACAAAGGGGAAAATTTTTGATGAATATAAGCCGGATTTTTCATCGATGATAATAAATATTAATTCAGGAAAATCCGTAAGAGTTTCTCTTACGGATGCTTTCAATCTTGCTTCGGAATAGCCTTCCTTAAAATTATATTTTAATTCGGGGATTTCATCATTCAGCAGCAGTGCATAATGTTTTCCGTACCTGCTTATTTTCTTTGCTTCCTCTGCCGATTCTTTAGAGGGGATAAGGACCATATCGAATAATTCGGGGGAACTAAGTAAAATTGAATCCTCCTTCTCATTGAGAGTGAGAATATCAAGCAGAAGGAAACTAATTTCACCGGCATTTCTTGTTAGACTAGAGTTGTACTTGAATTCTGCAGTAAGCTTGAGTTGTTCTCCTGATCTGATTTTTAAAATCGTTTTACCGTTTATTCTTTCTTCTTCCGATTCAATCTCTACAAAATCTCCTTCAAATAGATTTTTAATTTCTTTCAGGATTAATGTAACCGGCAGATCCGGAGGGAGTTCAATTTTATATGCTGCGAATGAGAATTCATTCGCATCTGCTTGTTTTTCCTTTACCCAGCTCTGTTCCAAACCAAAACTAAAAACGGCAGTTTTAAACTTATTTTCTATTTCCGATCCGCTTATTTCCTTCGGAATATTATTCCGGTTTAGAAATATTTTATCGATAGCCAGATTTACGACGATCAGTATTACAGCCGTAAAAAATAAAATATTAACCACTCTTTTTTTAGAAATTTGGAAATAGGGAAATTTACGGGAGGCAGGTCTCATTATTTATTAACTCAGGAAAAATCACTTGTCCTTAAAATTTGGTTTTCTTTTTTGAAGAAAGGCGGAAGTTCCTTCTTTAAAATCTTCGGTTCCGCAGCACAAGGCAAAAAGACTAGCTTCGAACTGCATTCCTGTTTTAGACGGCATTTCATCCGCAGCATTAATAGCTTTAATAGCGAGCCTAACCGCATTTACTGCTTTTGAGGCAATTTTAGCAGCAGCCTCTAATCCCTTTCCGAGTAATTCATCCTGTCTGTAAACTTTATTTACTAATCCTATACGCAGTGCTTCTGCAGCATCTATCATATCGCCGGTTAAAATATATTCCATTGCTCTGCCGGAATTAATTAATCTTGTCAGCCTTTGTGTACCGCCAAATCCGGGGATTACTCCAAGATTTACCTCCGGCTGACCGAATTTTGAATTATCGGAAGCAATTCTAAAATGACAGGCCAAAGCAAGTTCGCAGCCGCCGCCGAGAGCAAATCCGTTTACCGCGGCAATCACCGGTTTTGCAAAATTCTCTATTAAATTAAAAACTTCCTGACCCTTCTCTGAAAAAATTTTTCCTTCGGAAATATTTAGACGGCTCAGCTCAAGTATGTCAGCTCCTGCAGCAAATGCTTTATCTCCGCTTCCTGTAATGATAACAGCTTTTACTCTTTCGTTTTTTTCAATTTCGATAAAAACATTTTTTAATTCATCGATAGTCTCCATGTTGAGTGCATTAAGCTTTTCAGGCCTGTTGATTGTAACAACCGCGGTTGCATCGCGGAAATCAATTAGCAAATTTTTATAATTCATGTTTCTAAAACACCATATATAAGGGAAGTCTGATCTTTAAATCCAAAGAAATAAATTGATTTGCTTGAAAATAATTATACGATGCAAGTATTTCCATCATAAACATTGAAATACCTGCGCCTGCACTTAAACCTATCCTCGAAAGATTTTCTGTAAAATTATTTTTACCGCTTTCTACTTTGAATTCATGCAGCTTTTGGTAGTATGCATGAGAGAATGAAGCCTCAATTAAGGGAATAAATAAGACCACATTTTCAAGCAGTGGCGGAAAATAATAGCGCACCCCTAAATTAATAGGAATACTTGTTGTTGAAAAAGTCGAATAATCACTGGACTGATAAAAATCCTGGGAACCCGGGAAATGTTCATAACCAAATTTAGCATATAAAAATACCGGAAGATATTCATTATCTGTGTAGGCAATTTCTAAATTGAAGCCGTAGCCGGGATCTGAGGAATTCGCGAATTCATCAATAGGCAGCCTCGGTCCGACTCCAAATGCTATAAATAATCCCCTTGCTTTTTCCGTAGCTGAAATTTCACACGAATAGATAGAAAAAAACAGTGCAGCTAGAATTAAATTCCTTGCAAGAATTAATTCTCCTGCTGCAGCGGGGGAGAAAGAAAGTTTCATCTTATTTCTTATTTATTGATGCTAAAATACAAAATTTGTTGATATCGAAAAATTAATGAGTACATGTTTTATTTTTAACTGATTCCCGGTATTTGTGAAATGTTTTTCGTTTCGCTGAAATTCAATTTTGATTGACGGTTTCTCCGTAATGGAAGAGTTATAAAAATTACTATAATCACCAGGAGTAAATAGAAAAGAATAAGATAAGGAGCGATTTCTTTGCCGGTAACGAGGAATCCTTCCCATGTTCTATACTTTGCTGCAAATAAGATATTAATGATTAAGGGAGATTTACTGCCGAAAGCAAGGAAGTATGCCCAGAAAATTGTAAATATCGAAACCGAATACCAATAAACGTTTTCATATAAAGTAATCAGAATGGAAGAAATGAATGCCGAAAGAAATAAAGCCGCTAAACCGGAATAATCTAATTCCGGATCAGCGGTCAATTTTACGGGTAAAAATTCAAAAGCAAAAAGGAAGAAAGTTATGAAAAGTGTAAAAAGAAATTTGTTTTTTCTTCCCGAAGAAGCCAAATTTAAAAACAAGTAAAAGAAAACCAGTTGAGGAAAATTCCAGACAAGATAAATAGGGAAATCGAAAAGTGAAGAAAGTCCGAATTCATAAAAATATTCCGGATCACCTTCTTTAATTAAATCGGTCATAAAAGGCAAAATACAAATAACTATAAAAGGAATGACAATCCATATAAGCGGGATAAATTTCCCTCTGTATTCCGGATTTATAAATGTCTGTTTAATAAGAAAGCGCTGCTCCATCCTTAATATTAAAATCAGCGGAAGGAATAAACTGATGTGGAACCTGAATCCAAGAAAAATAAAATAAGTGCTGTATTCAAAATACCTTAATAAAAATCCGCCTGCATTTATTAGAATTATTGAAAAAAGAATAAAAAGTAGCGATGACTTGTAGTTCACTTATTCTTCTATTTCTGCTTTCTTAAGTTCGGTTCCGATTCCGTATTTATAAACGAGATTACCGCCGTGATCCCCGGTTTCATAAACAAAGTAAGCTCCTATTATGGCGAGAACCGCAAATATATATGTAAAATAACCGGTAAACTTTTTCTTTATTGTAATAAAAGTTCTTAATACAAGCAAGGCGGCGAAATACCAGAGAGTGATATTTGCATAATTCTCATGTTCGCTGATTTGGCCAAACTGGATTATTGCACCTTTCTCTTCCCAGCTGCTGGCAACATTCTCCGCCTGGTTGCCGGTTAGAACAGCGGCTATTGCCGCTAGTACGCCAAGGAATAAAACCAGATGGGCCGATTTAGAAAAGAAATCTTTCTTGAATACAACTCCGATAATTTCCAGTAAAACATACAAAAGCAATAGAGCTATCGGGAAATGCACAATCCTCGGATGAAATTCGGCTAAAAACTCCATTTTGTTCCTTTCGTTTAATTTATTAACCTAGTGCAAAATAATTAATTGTGGGGACACAGCTTAAAAAGAATTCCGAAGCACTGCGGTAATTATTGTATATATGTTCAAAAATCTTATTAAAGGACAGTAAAAAATCAGTATTTAACTTTATAAAGAAATAAACCTTTGGCCGGTACTGCTTCGGAAGCCGATGAACGCTCCCTTGAAGAAAATACCTGAGAAATATATTTCTCGTCATAGTGATTCTTATGAGCGTACAGGAGTGTGCCGACAATTGTCCTTACCATTCCGTGCAGAAATCTGTCGGCTTCTATTAAGAAAAATATAAATCCTCTTGTTTCTTTCCAATAGGCGGTGTCAATGGTGCAGAATTTATTTTGTGCCTCCGTCGATTTTTTGCAGAAGGATGTAAAATCATGCTCTCCTAAAATTACTTTCGTGAGTTTATTTAAATAAATTAAATCAAGTTTGCTGCTGTAATAAAGAGAATACATGTGGAAAAAAGGGGACTTATGCCCTGAGATAAGATAAATGTAGCTTCTCTTTGCTGCATCGAAACGTGCATGAAAATTTTCGCTGACTTCTTCCATATTATAAATTGAAATATCATGAGGTAAAATTGAATTAAGCGAGTACTGAAATTTGTACAGATCGAAATTCTTTTCAGTTTTAAAATTTGCCGTCTGCCCGATTGCATGAACGCCGGCATCTGTTCTTCCCGAGCCTATAAGATTTACTTTTTCTTTTAAAATTATTTCAATAGCATCGGTGATCTTTTGCTGAATTGTAACTGAGTTTTCCTGGATCTGCCAGCCTGAATAATTCGTGCCGTCATATTGGATTGTTAATTTATAATTTTTCAAGAAAGGTTTTCCTCAAGTAAATTTTTAAGGATTTAAAATTTAAAATGCTGTGATACAGGTAAAGATCAGCTTAAAATATCAGAATTATCTTGGTTTGAAAATTAAGAAAATATTGAATCAATTTAGCGGAGTGTATTCAATGCTTTGGTTAATATTTGCAATGCTTGTGGCTTTATGGGTTGTAGGGCTTTTGAATGAGTATAAGCTGGGAGGATTGATTCATCTGTTGGTTGTAATTGCTTTGCTCTTGGTTATTCTTCGATTCATGACCGGGAGGCGCAGACTTTAGAAGATTAATCCATTTTCATTTACTTCAACGATTGACTCCGGGGCAAACTGCGATGAGAGCTTGCTTTTGTCACCGACTAAAACAGTAATCATCTGATCGGGAAAAATATTTTTTAACGAGGCCTGATTTACCTGTTCCAGTGAAACTCTCCGGATTTTTTCTAGATAAGTCTGGAAATGATTTTCTGGCAGCTGATGAATAAACATTCTCGTTAATCCTGATGCTATTTGCGAATTCGTTTCAAAATTTGAAGGGAATTTTCTGATGACTGAAGATTTAGCGAATTTAAGCTCTTCCGGTGTAATCCCTTTCCTGATGCTGTGAAGCTCATTAACTATTTCCTTGACGGCATTAGATGTACTCTCCTGCGCCACAGATGTCGAAACGACGAAATATCCGCTCCCTTTGTAATAATAAAAATTTGAAGATGCGCCGTATGTGTATCCTTTTTTTTCACGCAGGTTCAAATTTATTCTGCTGGAGAACTGCCCGCCCAAAATCATATTTAGAATCATTTTAGGAAAGAAGTCATAGATATTTCTTTTTGAAGAAACATGCCCGATTCTTATTTCACTTTGAACTGAGTTTTTCCTGTTCACAATATAAATTTTCCGTGCTGTTTGATCATTAGGCATGGGTTCGGGTATCTCGTTTATGCTTTTTGCTTTCCAGCTACGGAAAGAATTATTCAACTTTTCTTCAAGCTCCTGACGGTTTGTATTGCCCACTGCAATTAAAGCTGAATTATTCGGCATGAAATAATTTTCATAAAATAACCTTATATCCCCGCTGGAAATATTCCTAACTGTTTCTTCATAACCTAAAATAGGATAAGCATATCGATTTTCCTTTCCGAAGAGCAAATAATCAAAAGCCATGTTTGCTATTTCATCGGGATCATC
>DAISZW010000022.1:0-5498 GCA_036824595.1 Ignavibacteriaceae bacterium | reverse complement strand
CCGGATTCGGATACAATATTAATGCGGAGAATAGGTAAATTATGTCTCTCCACGAAATAAACAGCCAGGCCATTTTCAAGTTCAAATCTTTGTATTTGCGGTATGACGAAATCCAGCTCTTCAGATGGAACAGGTTTTTCAGTTCGGTAATTTTCCATTTTACATTTTCTTTTCTTTTGGCATTATCTGAAGTTCTACATACGGTTTTGTTAAATATTTTTCCAGAGTTTTAGAAATCATTTCACTGTTTACTGCTTCATAGCGGTTAAGATCATAATTGAAAGAATTCGGTTCGCCTAAATAGAAGTTATAAAAATTTAAATGATCGGCAAGAGCATCCACATTTTGCAGCGAATAAATAAAACTCGATTTAACTCCGTTTTTTGATCTTAATAATTCTCTGCCGGTTACTCCTTTTATTCTTACCTCTTCCAATATTCTAAAAATATTTTTCTTTAAAGTTGACATAGAGACTCCCGGACGTGCAGTCGCAATAATCATGAAATGTCCGCCGAATTTACCCGAGTATTGAAATGCCGTTACATCCTGTGCAAATTCCTTTTCATAAACAAGAAACTTATAAAGCCGTGAATTCTTCGATCCGCTGAGAATGTCTGCGAGAATATCTAACGGTGCATCATCTGCCCCGAATGCTTTTTCGCTGTGCCATCCCAAATAAAGTCTCTCAAGGTTTACATTATCTTTATGAATAATAAGTTTATTCTCCTTCAATTCAGCTTTTAAAGCTTTTACAGGTTCCAATGAATTTTGTGAAGGGAGCTCTCCAAAATATTTTTCTATAAGATTTTTCCCCTTTTTCAAATTAAAATGCCCGGAAATAACTAATGATGCATTGGAAGGGGAGTAAAATTTTTTAAAGAATTTCCGGATATCTTCCAATGTATAGCTGGTTATATCGGAAAGAAAGCCGATTGTAGGCCAGCTGTATGGATGATTTTCAGGATAAAGATTAGAAATGATAAACTCCCATGCTAAGCCGTACGGCTGATTATCATATCTTTCCAGTCTTTCATTTTTTACAACGCCGATCTGGTTTTCGAGCTTCTCCTGGTTTAAGGAGGGAAGGAGAAATCCCATACGGTCAGATTCAAGCCAGAGAATTAATTCCAGGAAATTTGAGGGAACTTTTTCGTAATAATTTGTCCGGTCGAATCCGGTAGAACCATTCAAGCTGCCGCCTGCTTCCTGGATGAACCTGAAGTGCATTTCTTTAGCAACATTTTGAGAACCCTGGAACATCATGTGTTCAAAAAAATGAGCTAAACCTGTTTTCCCTCTTTTTTCGTTTGCCGAACCGACTTTATACCAGATATTTGAAGCAACAACAGGAATATTTTCGTTCGAGTGAAGAATTACTTCCAGTCCATTTTGAAGAGTGCATTTGTGATATTTAATATCCAGTAGATTCATATTCAAATAAAATTGAATTAACGAATATAACTCAGGGATTAATAACTCTTATCCGCAAAACATGCTTATTTATTTTGAACTTCATATGTTCAAAATAAAAAAAGAAGTGCTCTATATGATGTGCAGAATCTCATCAATTTTAATGCAGCAGCTTAAGAATTCTTTCAGGTCTTATTGATCCAATCAGCTTAATAAATTGTGAAAAAGGGATATCACGGTCCCACGAAAATAAAGTTATAAACGCTTCACCTACAATCATATCTCTCGATACAAAACCCCAGAAGCGGCTGTCGAGGCTGTCGTCTCTGTTGTCGCCCATCATGAAGTAGTAATCTTTCTTTAAAGTATAATATGTTACAGGCATTCCTTCGATAGTAACGACATTGCCTTCTATATCTACAACCCGTTTCCCGTATTCGCGGTCGATAATTGTGCGCCACTGTTCCACATTATCCGGAGTTAAACGGATTCTGTATCCTTTCCTCGGAACAATAAGGGGACCGTAATTATCTTCATTCCAAGGCATTCCTTTGGGAAATATTCTCGGTTCAACATACTCTTTCGGCTTTGCATAAGGATTTAAATATTTAATATGCGGAGGGATCCAGAATTCTTTTCCGTTTACAAAAACCACCTTATTTATAATCTGCACCGTGTCTCCCGGAAGTCCGATGCATCTTTTCACATAATTTACACCCAGCTCATTTGGCACCAGCTGATCTCTGTCTCCAGGATATTCAAAAACAACGATATCTTTACGCCGAGGTTCACGGATTGCAGGAAGCCGGAAATAAGGGATCTCAACTTCGGTAAAAGGAATATATTTCGGAGATGAAGATCCGAAAATAAATTTATTAACTAATACAAAATCGCCGACAAGTATAGTACCCTCCATTGAACCGGTAGGGATCCTTGTATTTTGAATGACAAACGTGATTATGAAAAATGCAGCAATGCCGGCAAATAAAAGCGATTCAAAAAATTCCTTGGTCTTCTCTTTGGGCGTTTTAACTTTCTTTAATTCTTCTTCGGTTTTTATGCCGACAAATCTTTTTAAACTATCTTTGAACGACAATTTGTTATTACTCCTTTATGTTTCTAAGTTTTTATCCCTTCAGGTTTATCAGCATTTAACCTGAAAGCCTGCAGCTTTTCCCTTAAAATTTCATTTACAACTTTTGGATTTGCCTTCCCTTTAGATTCTCTCATAATCCTTCCCACGAAAAACGCGAATACCTTCTCTTTTCCTTCAACATATTCCTTAACCTCGGACGGATTTAAATCCAAAACGCGGTCAATTATTTTTTCAATTTCCGTTCTGTCGGAAAGCTGTATAAGATTTTTTTCCTTAACAACTTCAAGAGGCGTCTTTTTTTCTTTAATAATAATCGGGAAAATTTCTTTAGCTATTTTTCCGCTGATCGTTCCGTTGCTTATAAGATTAATTAATTCCGCTAAGTTTTTAGGTGTAACAGGAAAATCTTTAATATTTATTTTCTCTTCATTAAGTACTTTTAATACATCCCCCATAACCCAGTTGCTTGCCGCTTTAAAATCATTAGTAAACTTAATGAGCTCTTCATAATAATCTGCGAGTTCTCTTGTCTGCGTTAAAACTTCAGCATCATAACGCGGAATACCGAGTCTATTCGTAAATCTTTCCAGCCGGTTATCGGGCAATTCAGGAAGCTGCAATTTTATTTCATCTATCCATTCCTTATTTACCAGTACCGGGAGCAGATCGGGTTCGGGAAAATAACGGTAATCGTGCGCTTCCTCTTTGCTCCGCATCGGAAGCACTTCATTTAAATCGGCATTCCAAAGAAGAGTCTCCTGAACAATTTTCCCTCCGTCTTCAATAATTTCGATCTGCCTTTCAATTTCCCGGTTGATTGCTCTTTCAACGCTGCGGAATGAATTCATGTTCTTTACTTCGGTTTTAGTTCCTAATTTTTCTTCGCCGATTATTCGGACCGAAATATTTGCATCGCATCTTAAGGAACCTTCCTCCATGTTTCCGTCGCAGATGCCTAAATACTGCACAATTTGTTTAATTTTGCTCAAGTAGAGTGAAGCTTCCTGTGCACTTCCAATATCGGGTTCACTCACAATTTCCATGAGAGGTACTCCGCACCGGTTTACATCAACCAGAGTTTCATCTGCCTGATCATGGATTGATTTTCCGGCATCTTCCTCCATATGAATTCTTTTAATCCTGATGGTTTTGGAGGAATTATCGGGAAGAGTTAGAACTAATTCTCCGTCCTCGCATACAGGTTCTTCATACTGCGATATCTGATATCCCTTAGGAAGATCAGGATAAAAATAATTTTTCCTTGCAAAAATAGATTTTTCATTAATTCTGCAATGAGCGGCAATTCCCATTAAAATTGTAAACTCGACTGCTTTTTTATTCAAAACAGGCAGAACGCCCGGGTGGCCCAAACAAACCGGACAAACATTTGTATTCGGTGCATTCCCGAATTTTGTAGAGCAGCTGCAGAATGCTTTCGATTCGGTAAGAAGTTGTGCATGTATCTCAAGTCCAATTACAGCTTCATATTTATTATTATTATTCAGCGGCATTGATAATTTATAAATTGAGCTAGGAATTTCGAAAATAATAAAATGCACAGACTCTGCACGTTCGGCGGCAAGAATGTCTGTGCTCGAATGACAAATATAAATAAGAATCGTAATAGTTTGAAAGGGAATTATATGTTCGGTATCATTAACATCGACCGTAAGGAATTGAATAAATTGAAGATCGGGCTTTTTTCAATCTAATAAAATTCGTTATTTTAAATAAAACAAACCATATGGTTAATTAATGAACCTTCGCCAGAAAATTGGGTTCTTAGCGGGATTAGCTGCATTTATTATTCTTTTAATCTTTGGAAATTTTGATCCTCAAAATCCTCTTATTACCAGAATGGCAGCAGTAGCAGTTTTAATGGCAGCCTGGTGGATTACCGAATCCATACCTTTGGCGGCAACATCTCTGATTCCATTGGTTCTTTATCCCTTCCTCGGAATAATGAACGGGGAGGAAACCGCCTCCGCTTATATAAATTCAATCATCTTTTTGTTTATCGGCGGATTTATGCTTGCTTTAGCAATGGAACGTTGGGATCTTCATAAAAGAATTGCATTAAAAATAATTACTCTTTTCGGCGGAAGCACTAACTCGATAGTGATTGGGTTTATGGTTTCGGCAGCATTCCTTTCAATGTGGATCTCAAATACTGCAACAGCAATTATGATGCTCCCGATAGGTCTGGCAATAATGAATAAAGCAGAGAATGAATTTGGAATTGAAAACAGCAGGAAGTTTTCGATTTCATTGATGCTGAGCATTGCCTATGCCAGCTCAATCGGGGGGATATCTACATTGATAGGTACGCCGGCAAATCTGGCATTTTTGAGAATATATGGAATAATTTTTCCGGAAGCACCGGCTATTGCCTTCGGTTCCTGGATGTTATTAGCCGTGCCCATTTCCTTGTTATTATTACTTGCAGCATTATTCCTAATGTTAAAAGTATATTTCAGGTTTGATAAGAAATTAAAAATTGAACCGGAGTTTATAAAAGAAGAATATCTCAAATTAGGCAAAGTCACTTTTGAAGAAAGAACAGTCGGTTTAATTTTTGCTTTTACTGCTTTCTTATGGGTTTTTAGAGCAGATTTAAATTTGGAATTTATCATAATTCCGGGGTGGCAGAATCTTTTTAACTTTCCGGAATTTATTAATGATGGAGTAGTGTCAATTACAATGGCATTAACATTATTTTTCATTCCGGCTAAGCAGAATCCAAACACAACTTTACTCGACAAATCTGTATTTAATAGAATTCCATGGGGGATTATTTTATTATTCGGGGGAGGCTTTGCTCTTGCAGAAGGTTTTACTAAAACAGGTTTATCTCACTATATTGGTTCGAGCCTCGAAGGAATTACAGACTATTCACCAATATTAATTATTGCAGCGACTGCTTTACTGGTAACTTTCTTAACCGAGTTAACCTCAAATACTGCAACTGCTCAGATGATACTGCCGATAATTG
>DAISZW010000295.1:0-2728 GCA_036824595.1 Ignavibacteriaceae bacterium | reverse complement strand
ACTTATCTGGATGTTCAAAATATTTATAACAGGCAAAATTCTACATCAATAAGATGGGATGCCCGTGATCAGCGTGCAGATGAAACATCTTCAATTGGAATTTTACCATCGATTGGTATTAGCGCAGAATTTTAATTCTGTCGAATTCAAATTATACATAAGAAGAACTTAAACATGAAATTCATGCCGAAGATTTTCTCTTAATTCTAAATCTTTATTTCATCGTTCAAACAATATCGCGGCTATAAATTTCTATTCACAAATAAATTTCCTTTGTACATTTAAACGAACTCAAATAGAAAGATTGACCTGAGTACAGAAATAAAATCCCTACCCTAATATCGGAAAAGAGGAATAGATAAGATAGCTACCCTAAAAGGGAGTGAACAACTCTCTTGAGGACTGACATCAACTTAATTTACGGTATTGATAAAATCAAATTGGGAAGGATACAAAAAATCCCTGCGGAGTCTTTTTCAACTGAGGTTTTCCTTAAGAAATTTTTGGGTCATCGCCGGACTCCTGCTTTATTTTAATAACAAGAAAAGTTATGTCATCAGATTGCTGGTAGCCGTTAAGCCATTTATCCGCTGCGTTTAATAATTCGTTAATAATACTTGGAGGGTTTTTCCGGACTGCTTCCAAAAAAATATTTTTCGCTGCATCAATATCGAGCATTTCCCTGTTTGCATTAAACAGCTCAACAAATCCGTCGGTTAAAAGAAGAATTATATCTCCCGGATAAACTTTAAAAATTTTCTGCTGGTATTGGTAGTCGAAAAATGCTCCTAACGGCATACCTTTTAATACTACATCTTCAACTGAATTAGAACTTTGCCTGAATATTAAAAACGGCGGCATACCTGCTGCAGATGCTGTAATTCTATATTTCTGTATTTTCAGGATTGTCATTCCCATATAAAGATTTCCAAAATTCATTTTCTTAATTGTTCTTGTACAATGATTAAAAAAATCGGGAATGAAAAACGTATGAGCCATTGCATCAAAAAGGCTTTTTATAAGAGCTACCATTATACCTGCTTTAATACCATGCCCTGTAGCATCACCAATCGCAAGAGTAATTGTTCCGTCGCTTGATAAATGATAATCATAATAATCGCCGCCTACTTCTGCGGCTGTTCTCATATCGGCAGAAATTTCCAGGTGCGAAATATTGGGAAAGCATTTGGGTAATATTGATAGCTGGAGCTTCCGTGCATCTTCAAGTTCGCGCGATTTCCTTTTATTTTCTGCTTCGAGATATTTATTCTCTACTTCCTGCTCTTTATTTAATTTTTCCTGATAGATTATCTTCAAGTTCGATTTGGCAAAGCTCTTGGAAAGGAAAACCGACATACAGATAAACAAGCCGATTGTTCCGAATGGATAACCATTATCAAAATTTCCTATCCTGTTAATAAGATTTAAATCCAATAACCAATCGTAGAATGAGAATAGGAACAGAATCGAAAATCCTGCTGCGATTATCCACACTCCTTCAGTTTTTTGTTTTGAAGCCTTTACAATTATCCTGAAACATTCAATCAGCACAAGGATAATTCCTATTTGAAGAAGGATAAAATTGTCTACGGGCTTAATTATGGCAGCGGCAGCCGCTACTAAACTGCATATGACTATTATCCAGAAAAATATTCCTATTTTTTGTTTTAAAATCGAGTACAAAGAAAGAAGGACTAAGACCTGGGTTAACGCCATTAAGATCCTATGAACCCTTAAGCTAAAAAGCTCTTCGGTTATATTTACTGCCAGATTTGCATTATAATCTGCAAACAAGCTTGCTGCTAAAATAAAAAGGAAGATCGAGTAAATAAGATTTTCCTTAAACCGCCTGTTATATAAAAATAAAATAAAATGAAGAAGTCCGAATGCTATTGTTATTGCAGTGAAGAACATCTGTTCATTAGAATATCCTCTTAGTTCTTTTAAGCCGGTCTGCATTATTTCTTCTATGTTTCCAAAACCGATTCTAAACCCTTTGCTGAATCCTGCATTGCTGTAATACCGGACGTTTTTATTTGTATACTTAACTGCTAAAAGGTGATTTTGCTCTTGATTGAATGTTATTACTTTAGGATGCTTCCAATCGGAGTTGTCGGTTATATATTTTCCATCAATATAAACTTCCTGGGTTCCTGCCGACCAGATATGAAGAAAAACAGATTTGTTATATAGTGAGGAATCAATTGTAAAATGAAATCTGAACCAGCCTGTTCCTTTCCAATTAGCCGGAAAGCTGTCATTCCGGAATGTATTCACTTCTATCCAGCCGCTGTCATTAAATTCCGGAGAAGCCCGGTCGAGATTATCGCCTGGACTGTACTTCCATCCCGAGGTAAAATAAACTAAAGTTCTTTTGTGTAATTCATTCAATGATAGATCAGATGGTTTTTCTTTCCCCGCAGTTAATTGAGTAAGAGAAATCAGACAAGAAAGAATTACGACAAATATTCCATTCATATCATCAGAAAGTTTTTCAGCGAAAGATAATTAAACATCTTTGCTTCTACAATTTCAGATATCAGGCTTGTTTCACCAAAGGGATTGTTACACAGTAATTTCATACCGATGAGATTGACTATTCTAAAGATGTAATCCCTTTTTCATCCCTTAGCTCGCTTGTCGTACTGAAAAATTTTTATATATTTTAAAGAATCATATAAAATATTTACAAGCAAGAGGTTTAAGATGAAAGCCTTCAAAATATTCA
>DAISZW010000125.1:7085-9954 GCA_036824595.1 Ignavibacteriaceae bacterium | reverse complement strand
CGATGCTGGCGAGAAGAGCCTTGTACGAAATGCAGTTTGATAAAGTGGAGAGAGCAAGAGTATACATAAAAAAAATTAAGAAGGATTTTCCTAATTACATTTTGCCTGCAGGCTTAGCTGAGGTGGTTGAGAAGTAAGTCCATACATCTCAAAAAATTACCGGTTATAAAAAATCTAAAATTTCTTATAAGATTTCCAAGCACTTTTTTAATAATAGTATTAGTTTTCGGGATATTTTTGTTTCTTATTTAATATGGGGATCTATGCCTCTAAATAAAATCATTCCTGTCATTCCGGTAAATCATTTCATTTATCAAAAACAAGCGAAAGGAATAAAATGTTTAATACAAAAAGATGCATAATAGCAACCATAACGGGTTTTGCTACGGGATTTATCTGCCTCGCGCTGGCATCCGGCAGTCCCGGCGTTCTCCCGGCTGCTGTGGGTTATCAAATTGTATTCAGCCGTGCACTAGCCGGATTTACAATCGGGATCAGTGTCTTTAAAATGGGTCATTGGTTAATTCATGGGGCTGTAATCGGTGCAGTCTTCAGCCTCCCTCTTGCTTTCAGCGGACTAATGGCGCCGGATAATCCGCAGTTTGATAAATCTACAATGTTTGTCATGACAATAGTTTTGGGATTGATTTACGGAATTTTAATTGAATTTGTTACGTCTGTTCTTTTTAAAGGAAAAATGCAGGCTGCACCGAAAGCAGGCTGATAATAGAATGGCAGCACGCAGATGATTATCCGTTTGCGTGCTTTTAATTTGCTTAGAATCTATGTGCCCTACTCGCCTCGCTTCCCGTCTCGCCTTCGGCTCGACGAGGCGGACGCTCGTCGAAGCGGGTGTGTCTATGTGGTTAAATAATTATGACCAAAAAATATCTAAACAATTTAACATACCAAATCATCGGGGCAGCAATAGAGGTTCATAAAAACCTTGGCCCGGGTTTGCTGGAAAGCATATATCATAAATGTATGAAGCAGGAACTATGGTTGAGAAAACTTTCATTCTTATCGGAGTTAATTGTTTCAGTAAATTACAAAGGTATGAACTTGGAATGCGACCTGCGGTGCGATTTTCTTACCGAGGATGCGATTGTTCTGGAATTAAAGGCAATTGATGCTGTTGCACCTGTGCACGAGGCACAATTACTCACTTACATGAAATTATTAGATAAACCAAAAGGCATTATGATTAATTTTAATTGTGCAAATTTGTTTAAAGAAGGACAAAAGACTTATGTCAATGAACTATTCCGGGATTTACCGGAGGAATGAGGTGTATTTAAACCACATAGAAACATAAGGACACATAGAGAAGGTAAGCAATTAATCATGAAAGATTGAAATCGTGTCTGCCCTGCTGAACTATCCGGTTCGCCGGATAATGGCTGCAGGACCAGCGGGCAATTAATTATTTAAGCGACTGAAATAATGGTAGAGAAATTAAATAATAAATCATATGTTAAACGGAATAATTTGAATTGCCTGCAAAACTGAATGGATTTTATTACAATCATAATATTTCTGGGGATTGTTCAGGGAATACTGGTGGGCATCCTGCTATTGACTTTGAACCGCGGAAACACTCAGGCCAACCGGCTTCTTGGAATTTTAATGATTCTTTTCTCTCTCAGCATTTCCGGATTTCTTCTCCAAAGAGTTGGTAATAATTCAAGATTTCTCTTTTTTGTCGAAAACCTCTCTTCAGTTATTTTTTTATTCGGACCGCTATTTTATTTTTATATACTATCGCTAGTAAAAAGAGGCTTCCGGTTAAATAAAAAATCGTCCGCTCATTTTATTCCCTTTATTCTTTTATTACTCTTCAATCTCGGTTTTTATCTATTCAACCCGCAAGAAAAATTATTAGCTGAATACAGCCGGATGTTCTCGGTTATGGATATGCTTATTCTGGGGCTTCAGATTATCCATCTGTTTATTTATTTAATTTTTGTGAAAAAAATAATAAAGGAACATGAGCTGAAAATTAAATCCACATTATCCTTCATTGAAAATATTAATCTTAAATGGCTTAACCTGACCGCCAATCTCCTGCTCTTAATTTTCAGTTTAGTTGCAATAGCACTTATCCTTACTTCTGCCGGATTAAATATTGAACCCTATTTTAAAACCATCATACCCGTTTTAGCCGCTCTGGCAATCATGGGATTAGGCTACTGGGGATTCAAGCAGCCTATTATTTTCCCCCTCGAGGAAGATAAGAAGGAGAACAGGAAATATGAATGGTCCAGCCTGACCGATGAGAAAGCCGATGAATATTTAAGCAGATTAAAAATTATAATGATTCAGGAAAAGCCTTATCTTGAAAGCAGTCTTACCCTTCATAAGCTTTCAGGTATGATAGAAATTTCTCCGCAGCACCTTTCCCAAATAATTAATGTAAAGATGAATCAGAATTTTTTTGATTTTATAAACTGTTACAGGATTACAGAAGCAAAAAGACTTTTAGTTGATCCGAGGGGACAATTATTGACTATTCTGGCAGTTGCCGAAGAGGCTGGATTTAATTCCAAATCGTCTTTTAATGCGGCATTCAAAAAAATTACCGGAATGACCCCAACAGAATATAAAAAATCCATGCTAAATCTCTCCTGAAATTAATCCGTTTATCATTTCTTTTTACCGCATCCTGTACAGCTTTGTCTTTCAATACAACAATAACTGTCCGAGTTTATCCAGCAGGACGATTTATCCTTCCTTAAAATATAATTTTGCGGGTAAAATTTTTTTACGAGGTTATCATGAAAATCTTTTTATCAATTATAACAATCATCCTTATTTCAACATCTCAATTATTTTCCCAGGAAGAAACATTAATCGGAAATGGTGAAGTCAG
>DAISZW010000125.1:0-6985 GCA_036824595.1 Ignavibacteriaceae bacterium | reverse complement strand
GGGTATGGAGGAGTTGAACTTGAATATATAATTCAGTCGGATAAACTTCTGCATTTTACCGTTTGTACACTTATCGGAGGAGGTGCTGTTTCTTACAGAGAACACTTGTGGGATGATTCCTGGGATGAATGGGATTCCCCTAATGATGCATTCTTTGTTTTTGAACCCTCCGCAGGTGTTGAACTTAATATAATAAGTTTCTTTAGAGTCAATGCAGGAGTAAGCTACAGGTTCATTTCGGGAGCTGAATTTGATGATTTGAAGAATAAGGATCTTGCAGGGGTTTCTGCATTTCTTACGTTAAAGTTCGGGAAATTTTAATGATTTTATCGGAAAACAGAACCTTTTTTATAACAGGTGCTGATTCAGGCATTGGCAGAGCGGCAGCCGAATATCTTTCAAAGCTGGATGCAACTCTTCTGCTTCTCGCTAGAAACCATGTACGCGGAGAAAGGACGCTGAAAGATCTGAAAGCAAACAGCAATGCAGATATACATTTATTCATTGGGGACCTCTCTTCACAGGAATCTGTTTTCAATCTTGCCAAATCGATAAAAGAAAAATCCAAAAGGATTGATGTTCTCATAAATAATGCTGGTGCACGGTTTTCGAAGAGGTATCTAACGGTTGATGGAATTGAAGCAACTTTTGCTGTGAATTACTTGTCAAGATTCCTCTTAACATATCTTCTTCTCGACCTGTTAAAAGATAGCGAGCAAGGTAGAATAATAAATGTATCGGGTGAGTCTCACAGAAAAGGAAAAATAAATTTTAATGATTTAACATTAAGAGAAAATTATTCCGCATATAATGCAGCGGCTCAATCTAAGCTAGCGGATGTTTTATTCACTTATTCACTTGCAAGGAAGCTCGCTAATACAAGCATCACTGTAAATTGCCTTCATCCCGGAACAGTTGCAACCAACATTGTTTACTCTGATCCTGACGTGAGCCTTGTGCTGAAGTTTTTATATAAGATGTTATCCCCTTTTTTTAAGAGTACTAGAAAAGGTGCTGAAACAATTATTCACCTGGCAGTTTCTCCGGAAGTATCTGCCATTACGGGAAAATATTTTATAAACAAAAAAGAAGTTAATTCATCCCCCTCTTCCTATGAAGAAGCTTTAGCAGATAAACTCTGGGAAGTAAGTGAACAGTTAACTCATCTGACCGGAAAGACGGAAGAAATTATAATTTAAAATTTTAAGGGAGCTTATGGATTTAATTGAGAAAATAACGACAAAACTCCTGAAAATATCTTTTTTTGTGCTGTTTTCATTTTTTGAAGTACAGTCTCAGGTAAAAGTATTCACAATCGATGAAGCTATTAATGCAGCCATATCGGGCAACAGGGATATTTTAATTGCAAAGATGAATATCAGGAAGGCAGATGCTTCCGTAGGCGAGGCTTTCGGTTATGCTTTGCCAAGTGTGGACCTGTCGGCCAGTTTTGCCCATTTCCTGGGAAAACCTAAAACACCTTTCCCCGATTTCGGAGCATTGCTGGGAAATGCTACATATTCAATTCTATTCGATGAAGGAGTTCTTCCGCGGGATGAAAATAAATTTAAACCTGTAGGGTATGCTCTCCAATCTTTCGCGCTCTCAAACAGTTATGAAACCCAAGTGCAGGTAAAACAAACGCTCTTTAATTCTGCCGTATTCCGCGGAATAGGGGCATCTCAAATATATCTCGATCTTTCAAAAGAAGAATATAACAGAATTTTAGCTTCCACCATTTTAAATGTAAAGAGGGCTTTCTGTAGTGTTCTGCTGACAAAAGAGCTTTTACAGATAACCAATGAAAGCTATCTCAATGCACAGGAAAATTTAAAAAATGTAAGGGCTCTTCTTTCGCAGGGTCTGGTATCGGAATTTGATGCGCTGCAGGCGGAAGTGAATGTCGAAAATATCAGGCCTGTAATTCAGCAGATGGAAAATACTATGAAATCTGCAAAGGACGGTCTAAAGGTTGTTATGGGAATGGACCAGAAGGAAGAGATAGATGTTGCCGGTGAATTGCTATATACCAAGGAAGAAATTCCGGAGGAATCGGATGCAGTTTTAAACGCGTTAGCAGGAAATCACGGTATCAAATCATTGCAGATGAAAATGGATGTCGATGATGCATTTATTGATCTTGACCGTGCTGAATACTGGCCTTCAATCTATGCTTTCGGAAATTATACTTACGCAGGCTCATCCGATGAATGGAATTTTCAGAATTATTCTTCGTCTATGGTTGGGGTTACTTTATCAATGAACCTCTTTATGGGGCATCAGACCAAAAACCGTGTTGAACAGAGCACTATTACAATGCAGCAGACTGAACAGCAGCTTAATCTTTTGAAAGATTTTATTACAACCGAAGTTAAGGCAAAGCTTAATGAACTCAAACGAGTTGAACAAAATATCGAGGCGCAGGAAAGAAATATAAATGTTGCTAAAAGAGCATACGATATTGCTTTAGTGAGATATAATGAAGGAACGGGAAATCAGCTTGAGGTCCAAAATGCCGATTTCGGGCTTCGCCAGGCCAGGACCAACCGGCTTCAATCGGTCTACGACTATATAATAGCCAGTTCTTCTCTCGATGAACTTCTGGGAACGATCGATAAAAAATATTTTCAACCTGAATCAACCGAATAAATTATTGGAGTTAAAATGAATTTTAAAGAGACAACAAAATTATTTATGCTCGTCATTTCTTTCTTCCTGTTCGGCTGCGGAAGAGAGGAAAAAGAGGCGAAAAGCATTGAAGAAATAAGAAAGGATGAGGGAGTACCGGTTAAAGTAAACGTAATAGAAACAAAAACTTTCGAAAAATATTACAGTTTCTACTCAAAGCTTTGCGGAATAAAGGAAGCTACGAAGGGGGCAATTGTCGGAGGCAAAATAGAAAAAATTAATGCAAGAGTAGGCGATCTTGTAAAGAAAGACCAGATAATTGTGGAATTTGATAAGGCAAATCCGGGCCTGCAGTATGAACAGGGAAAGTCGGCATTCATAAATGCAGAAAAAACTTATGAAAGATTAAAAAAGCTTCTTGAAGCAGGCGAAACATCCCAGGCGAATTTTGACGCAGCGGAAACTCAGTATCTTGTAGCAAAGAGGAATTACGAATCGCTGAAGCAGATGCTTTTTATTGAAGCTCCTTTTGAAGGAACACTTGTGAACATGAAAGTCTACGAGGGAGACAATGTTGATAAGGACACCCATCTTTTCACAATTGCACAGCTGGATAAAATGCGGGCAAAGCTGTGGGCTTCGGAAAGTGAAATAAGCATGATAAATAAAGGGATGGCCGCCGAAATGCTTATTAATAACCGCAAATATTCAGGCAGGGTCGTGGATGTTTCTCTTGCAGCCGATCCGTATAAGCAGGCGTTTTATGCCGAAGTTGAATTCAATAATCCAAACAGGGAATTAAAGTCCGGTGTAGTTGCCGATATAAAAATTCTTACTTACAGAAATACTAAAGCTATAGTGATCCCGAGAAACCTTTTAATGGAGGATGAAAAAGGGAGTTTTGTTTTTACTGTAAATAATAATACTGCGGAGAAAAGATACGTAAAGAACGGGAACGACAGCGGGCTTGATTATGAAATAAAGGAAGGCTTGAAAAAAGGAGATGTGCTTGTCGTCCAGGGCGGTACTCAACTGGATAACGGCACTAAAGTAAAAGTGATTCAATAAAGGAAATTTATATGTTTCTTGCAAA
Organism: Ignavibacteriaceae bacterium; assembly: GCA_036824595.1. Lineage (GTDB taxonomy): Bacteria > Bacteroidota > Ignavibacteria > Ignavibacteriales > Ignavibacteriaceae > DATKLQ01. The sequence goes on along the minus strand of DAISZW010000125.1, from coordinate 3,264 downwards.
AATATCTATTAATCGTCCCATAATGACAACTATGGGATTATCGGTATTCCTGATTTTCGGAATCCTGGCGTATTTTACTCTTAATCTGGAATTAGATCCCGATGTTGAAATACCTTATGTAACTATCTCCACTGTTTACCCGGGCGCGGGTCCAAAAGAAATTGAAACTTTGATAAGCAAAAAGCTTGAGGAAACAGTCTCAACAATCAGCCAAATTGAAAAAGTAGAATCATATTCCCTAGATGGTTTATCAATTGTAATTATTGAATTTAAACTCGGCAAAGGGATAGATATAGCAAATCAGGAAGTAAAAGATAAGGTAGATGAAATACTTAACGAACTTCCTGAAGATGCCGAACTTCCGATAGTTCAAAAAGTAGATATAAAACAATTCCCCGTTGCTGAAGTTGTATTGAGCGGGGATCTTGATCCGCGTGAGCTTTATGAAATAGCGGATAAAAACTTAAAGGACCGTTTTTCACAAGTTGAAGGTGTGGCGAAGATTGATATAACCGGCGGACAGGAGAGAGAAGTAAGGGTTGTACTCGATAACCGGATTGCTTTTGAAAATATGATTTCTCTTCCACAGCTTCTACAGGTTTTAAAAGCTCACAATATGGATATACCGGGAGGATATTTTAAAATTAAGGACCAGGAATATACAGTCCGCTTGGAAGGAGAGTTTGCTAATCCGGATGCAATAAAAGATCTGCAGATTCCCACACCTTTCGGTTCAAAAAAGATCCAGCAGTTTGCGCAGGTCTATGATGCAGGTAAAGATATCAGGCAGCGAGCCGTTTATTTTGATAATCAGACTAATACAAGAGACGAAAATGTAGTGCGCATGGGAATAATTAAAAGTTCTGAAGGGAATGTTGTTAAAGTTGCCGATGCAATAAGAAGCGTAATTCCGGAAATCCAGGCATCTCTTCCGAAAGGATGCAGTCTTAAAATGGTAAATGATGAATCTGTTTTTGTGAAAAGCAGCATTGATGATACGATGAGCAATGTGTATCTCGGAGTATTATTTACAGGTTTAGTTCTGCTTCTTTTTCTGCATGATATCCGGTCTACATTTATCGTAGCGCTGTCAATGCCTACTTCAATTATTTCCACATTCTTCCTGCTTAAAGCATGGGGACTAACATTAAACATGATGACCCTGATGGGGCTCTCAGTTTCCGTAGGGGTTCTAGTTGCAAATTCTGTTGTAGTTATTGAAAATATTTTCCGGCACAAAAATATGGGAAGGAATAATAAAGAAGCATCCTACCATGGAACTTCAGAAGTAACTGTTGCCGTATTGGCTGCCACTTTAACAAACCTTGTTGTGTTCCTTCCGGTCGTGAATATGTCTTCAATAGTGGGACAATGGCTTGAGGAACTTGCTCTCTCTGCAGTATTCGCAACAATATTTTCTTTAATTATGTCCTTCACATTAACACCTATGCTTGCCTCTCTCATTCTTCCAAAGGATATAAAGAAAAAACCAAGAATTGCTCATTGGTTTGACGAAAAGGAGGCAATGATAACTAAATCTTATAAAAGAATTCTTGAAAGAGGCTTAAAAACAAAATTTAGAAGCTGGATGATCGTTGCTGCAACATTTGCAGTATTTCTTCTTGTAGTATTGCTTGTAGGTCCCAAAGTTGGATTTGAGTTCATGCCGCCGTTCGATGACGGCAAGATAAGAATTAATATAGAGCTTCCTGAAGGGTATAACCTTGATGAAACTTCCAAAGTGCTGCAGCAGGTAGAAAACCGGATTAAAAAACATAAAGAGGTAACACATATCCTAACTGATGTCGGCAAATTAAGTAATGTAAACATCGGGACAAATATGGCCACAATGGTGGTTCAATTAGTAGATGCAGATAAAAGAGATATTGTAATCCAGGAAATGATTTCAAAGTTTGTTTATGATCTTTCCGATGTGCCGAATGCAAATATTACCGTTGACCTGGCTTCTTCAATAGGGGGACCGGGAGCTCAAATCCAGTTTTTTTTAATGGGACAGGATCTGAAAAAGCTTGAAGAAATTAAGAATCAAATTATTAAAAAAGTTAAAGATGTCCCCGGATTAATAAATTTTGATAATTCCTCACGCGCTGGAAAACCTGAAATTACTGTATTCCCTAAACGGGAAATGCTTACTGAAATGGGATTGTCGGTTATGGATGTTGCGCTTACTTTGCGCTCATCGATAGAAGGAATCGTATCTTCGAAATACAGGGAAGTCGGGAATGAATATGATATTACTGTAACTTTAGATGACCGCTCTGTCGGTTCTCCGGAAGATATAAGAAATATAACTATAGTTTCGCCTAGTATCGGCGCAATAAGGTTATCTCAGGTTGCGGATATAAAATTTACGACAGGATTTACTAAGATTCTGCATAGGGATAAATACACTTCCATTTCTTTCACCGGTTCGCCGGCAGCGAATTATCCGCTCGGAAATATAACAAGCGAAATCGACAGGAGATTGACAGAGTTGAGCCTTCCGCCAGGCTACGCAATTAAGTGGGGCGGCAATGTAAAAATGATGAATGAAATGATTTCAGATATGATGTTCGCTTTCATGATGGCAGTTCTTCTTACTTACATGCTTCTCGCTGCAATCCTGGAAAGCTTCTGGCAGCCGGTAATGATCATGCTGACTGTTCTGCTAGGGATGATCGGAGTAATTTTATCGCTGTATATAACTAACACTTCTTTCAGCATTACTTCGCTTATGGCAATAATCATGCTTATTGGTATAGTGGTAAACAATGCTATCTTAATTCTAGATTATGCAAATAAATTAATCAGGGAAAAAGGGATGCATCCGCATGATGCAATGCTTGAAGCTTGCCCTGTAAAATTAAAACCGCAGGTAATGTCCTCGGTTGCTATAATTCTAGGTATGCTTCCTTTAGCATTGGGAATTGGAGACGCAGGAAAAGAAATGAGAATTCCACTGGGTATTGTAGCTATAGGCGGTTTAATTGCTTCAACTATTCTTACGCTGTTCGTAATACCGGCGTTTTACTATGCGGTATCAAAAGTAAAAGTTGAAAAGAATTGAATGAGAATAGATAAATAAAACAGAGGGCTAAAATAAATGGTAACTATTATTTTCCGGAAACTTGCTGTAATCATCCTTCCTATTCTTCTTTTGGGCGGATGTGAAGAATCAACTACAAATGAGAATACAATTCACGGTTCCGGGAAAATTGTAACAGAACTTAGAACCGTCGAAGAATGCAGCGGCATCAGTATCAT
>DAISZW010000124.1:5811-9955 GCA_036824595.1 Ignavibacteriaceae bacterium | reverse complement strand
AGGGGTCAAGGGAAACAGGATGGCAACATTACTGCGCCCTTGTCCTACTCTACAATTCCTACTCCATCACTCCACTATTCCTCCAAAGGAGTCCTTCGGACATTACTCCAAAAGTATAATATTCGGTAGATTTACTCTCGCCTTCTTATCTTAATCTGCATTGCCCCATCAATATTTTTTCCCGCAATAAGGATCAAATAACCACCTCCGCCTGCGCCGGAAAGCTTCCACCCTATAGCTTTATCTTTATACTTCTGAATAATTTTTCTTATATCATTGTTTATCATGTGCGGGAATATTAAAGTCTGTGCTTCAAAAGATTCTTTAAAGTATCTGCCGAAGCTGGTTAAATTTTTTGATATAATAGCCTCCCAGCAGTTTTCAGCAGCAAATGATAATTTCTCTGCATATTCCTTTGTTACAACTTTTTCATTTAGAACATTATAATCAGGATCTCTTGGTTCAAGAGTAATCATGTACAGGTGATTTTCAATCCAGGATAAAATATCCTCATCATGAACTGAGGTAATTTTTTCGGGCCAATAGCTGCAGTTGTAGTCAAGCTTATTTAAACCCGGCATAACAATCCCGATTGCATCCTGCGAACCGGCAATAATTTCGGTGCCAGGCGGATTTTCATAGCTGAACAATATTTTTGCGTGCTGCTCTTTATTCCCTCCAGGAATATCATTTGTCCAAAGCTCTATTGCTTTTCTCCTTGTGCTTGTAGCCATGCCGCTCCGTTCATTAAATTCCAAAGTAGGCTCTATTGAAATTGTCAGTACGGAACCTGGATAACATCCGCTTACAAACGGCTGATCGAGCCAGCCGCCGGCAAGATCGATGCGGTAAGGTATAGTGCATTCAGTCTTTAACGATGTAGTAGATCTTACGGGGAGATTGTCATGGGGGATTCTTTTCAGAATTAAATATTTGAAACCATACTTATTTGCCAACTCCTCTTTAGCAGGAGAGTTGCCGTCTTCATTGACTATAAAAATATCCGGTTTAATCAGGGCTAATTCATTTTCAAAATCCATAATACCCCATCCGGAATTTATGCGGCACTCTTTTACGCATGAAAGAGCCTCAAGCATATATTTTCTTTCGGCCTGGGAATTTACGGGATACCTCCCTTTTAAATTGTAAACATTTGCGTCTGATCCGAGGCCCACGTATACATCTCCGTAGGTTGCTGCTTCCTGCAAAAATGCAACATGCCCGCTGTGAAGCATATCGAAGCACCCGGTGACAAATACTTTGGCTTTACTCATAAATTATATCTGGAAAATGAGTTTTATTTTTCAAATTAAATTTCTATTTCTTTTGTTATAGAAAATGTATTTAATCTTTACTCTCTTTTATCTGATTAAAGCCTAGATCCTTTCTGATTCCGAATTTTTCACGCATTTTAATAAGTTCAGCCGTTTGTTTTTCATTTAGGATATTTATATTACCAAGCTGGTGAGCCAAAAACTGAATCATCGCCGCATGTTCAAGAGTTTCCATCTTGTAATAAGCATTGAACACGCTGTTTCCCACGCTCAAAGCTCCATGATTTGCCAGAAGGAAGGCATCATAATTCTTTATATAAGAAGAGATTTTTTCATAAAGCTCAGTGGTTCCCGTTGTACCGTATTCAACAAGCGGGATAGTTCCGAGAGCAATTACAACTTCGGTTAAGATCATTTTATCAAGCGGAATTCCTGCAACAGCAAATGCAGTTGCAAAGGGAGGATGAAAATGGCAAACGCTGTTTACATCAGGCCTGTCCTTATAAATCTGCAGATGCATATACGATTCGGATGAAGGATTTTTTGTTCCCTTTACTTTTTTCCCTTTAACATCAATTATAATAAGGTCTGCGGGTTTCATAAAACCTTTGCTGACGCCGCTGGGGGTAATTAGAATTTTATCTTTAGTTATTCTTGCACTTATATTTCCGTCATTTGCCGCAGCATAACCTTTTTTATAAGCTCTCCTCCCGGCTTCAATAATCTCTTTACGAAGAGTCTGTATCTTCTTTTTCAAAAATTTTCTCCTATTTATTTTTTCTCAAATCGTAAAATATCTTTCGCTTCCAGGCTAAGAGAATAAATCTTTTTCGATATTTCTTTATCAAAATATTCATTTACCTAAAAACATAGTAAAGAAGAATAAAAGTGATAAAAACAGCTGCCGAAAGAATTTTATAATTTCCCAAGACAAACCCTTTGGCTTCTCCCTTTAAAGGTTCTTTCCAGTTTTCCCAGACTAAAATTTTTGCTTCTTCTTTCAGCGGTTCAGGAAACATAAAAGAAGATATTATCATTATTACAAAGCAGAGAACAAGCAGGTAAAAAGCCGTCATCATGAAATTGCTTACAAATATTCCGTTCCAGTCAAGATAAAATATTACCAGACCAAGAACAGCACCGGATATTAGGGTTATGAAAGCAGCTTTACCAGAAGCTTTTTTCCAGAATACTCCCAAAAGAAATACTGTTGTAATCGGCGGAGCGATGTAGGAAATAAGCTTATTTAATCCCTCTATAATTGTGCTGTAATGGCCGAAGATAGGTGAAAGCACTATGGCAAGAATTGTGGCGGCAATTGTAGTAATTTTCCCGATCACTACAAGTTTATGATCGGTTGTATCAGGTTTCCATCTTTTAACGATATCATAAGAAAATAAAGTAGCCGTAGAATTTAAAGCTGCTGAACATGTCTGCATTGCGGCTGCCAACATAGCTGCGGCAATCAATCCTTTAAGTCCTACCGGGAGCATGTGAGTAATCATAAAAGTATATGTATCGGCTGCCGAACGTGGAGCTTCACCGCCGAAATAATTATTTTGAACTAGAGCAACACAGATAATTCCGGGGAGTACAAAAAAGAAAACCGGAAGAATTTTTAAGAAAGCGCAGAAGAGGGGACCGAGTCTCGCTTGCTTTTCATCTTTAGCCGCCAATACGCGCTGAACTATTGTCTGATCGCAGCACCAATACCAAATGCCCAAAACAGGATATCCCAATAAAATTGAATACCATGGCAGTCCTGAAGGATCATCTGAAGTGCGGAGCATACTGAGAAAATTTGAAGTTCCCCAGTTTATTCCTGAGCCGGGGATATTTGCCATCGGGTGAGGTTCGGTCTGTAATGTTTGGGTTAAGATCTCCCATCCGCCGATTTTAATAAATCCCACTAAAGTAATAACAACTGCTCCAACAAGAAGCAAAATTGTTTGTACACTTTCTGTCCAGACGACAGCAAGCAGTCCTCCTAGCATTGTATAAATTCCTGTAAGGAGGCCAAGTGTGATAATAAAAAACATTAAAGAATCTATTCCTAATATTTGTGCATCAGGCGGGACCCCGATTATTCCTCTAAGCACCCATGCTGCTGTATACAGTGCAACACCAATATGAATCACTACAGCGGAAATAATTGAAATTATTGCGAGCCAGTCGCGGCAGTTTCTGTTAAAGCGGCGTTCAAGATAATCAGGTAAAGTCGGAACCCTGGAGCGGAGATAAAGAGGGGCGAAAAAAAGTGACAGCAATATTAAAATAAATCCGGCCATCCATTCGAAATTCCCATAAATAAGTCCGTATTTGTAAGCGGATTCTGCAAGACTTACTAGATGGACGGTAGAGATATTTGCCGCGAACATTGCTAGACCGATTACGGGCCAGGTGAGAGTATTTCCTGCTAAGAAGTAATGACTTCCTTCTCCTCCTTTTCGTCTCCTGAATCCGGCCCAGATACCCAAACCAACAATTCCTACTAAATAAACAATAATAGTCAGATAATCGACAGAAGATATTCCCATTTAATTATTTATCCTGTAGGAATTAGTTAGTGTGAAATACTTCCTGCATAAGCTCCCAGTAGCCGTTCTTTTTGGGCACTAGTAATTTATTCATTTCATCCTGAAAATTTTTGAACACTTCGTTCCTGCTTATCTCACCCATAGATTTTCTAAAATCATTCCCTGCATATTCATAGTAATAATAGATTTTCCCGTCTTTATAAAACATATTGGCATTCTGAAAGTCTTTCTTATTTGTGGCTGCCTCCAAATCAGCAGGAAAATTTTTACAGAGTTTTTTTAATTCTTCCTCTTTACCCGGAATGACTTCTGCAGTTACAGCAATACGCTGAG
>DAISZW010000124.1:0-5711 GCA_036824595.1 Ignavibacteriaceae bacterium | reverse complement strand
AAACTTTTTTTTTGAATCTGCAGCATTCATTCACCCTTTTTATTTTTTTAATTTATATAAAGAATATGATTGTCCCTTGATCTTTAAGCTGTATTTGTTCCCATTAGCTTTTATTTGAGATTCCGTTCCCGACAGAAATATAAAATCTTTTGCATTAATATTTAATGAAAATTCAGCCGATTCCTCTCTTGCTGCCGGATTAAAAACCGCTAGTATTATCTCGTCACTTAAAGCTCTTGCAAAAATAAACGGATAAGTATTTTCTTTCGCATAAACGGGAACAAATTCAGCATAAGCAGTTAACGCCGGTTCATTTTTCTTTAAACTGATAAGTTTCCGTACTTTGTTCAAAAGAGAAGTTTGATTCTTTTCCTGTGCTTCAACATTAGGCGCATTTAAAGCTGTATCAACAGGGAGATAAAGTTTTTCCGCTTCCGCGGTTGAAAAACCTAAATTTTTATTGCTGCTCCACTGCATCGGAGTTCGTGCTCCGTTGCGGGGTTTGTATGCGCCTTCAACCTGCGGCCAATCCGATCCAAGCTGCCGCATCCCAATTTCGTTTCCGTAATAAATGAATGGAATCCCAGGCATTGTTAAAGAAAATGCAAAGATCATTTCAAGTTCATCATCGGTACGATTAATATTTAATCTCGACAGATCATGGTTGCCTAGCGGAAGAAGAATATAACCTTTTCCTTTTGTCTTTTTATACTGATCTAGATACTGCATGAGAAATTCTGTAATATTTCCTTTCCCTTCTTTGTCAAAGAAACTATGGCCTTCGGAATATCCGTTCAATATCCGCCAGCTTTCTTTCTGCAGCAGATCATTATAACCCGGGAACCAATGATAAAAATCGGCATGAAATCCGCCTCCGTCGAGAGCAGATTCGGGATGGGACCATTCCGCAACCATAAATGAACCGGGATATTCTTTATCCATTATGCTGCGTATTTCATTCCAGAATTTTTTTGTTCCTTCATCTTTAGTAAAGAAGAATTGATCATTACCTGTAATATTGGCATTTTTTACTAATGCACCGGCCATATCGGCTCTAAAGCCGTCGGCTCCCATATCCATCCAGAATCGAAGAATTTTTTTCAACTCTTTCTGCAGCTCGAGAATATCCGGATGATCAATCGGCAGCATCCAATCTTCTTCAGGTTTTGCAAAACCAAAATTCAATGCGGGCTGGCTCCAGTAGAAATTCCTCATGAACTGGCCGTTCCGCCTGCTGTATCCTTTTATAAATGCATCCTTATATGCCTCGGGAGGATTTAACCATATGTTATTTGTCCAGATATACCAGTTGGAGTATTTATTTTTTTCCTGCTTAGCAGATTCTTTAAACCACGGATGTTCAATACTAGTATAACTTATAACATAATCGAATAAAATTTTCAATCCTCTTTTTTCCGCTTCATCAAATAATCTTTTTGCATCTTCATGTGTACCATACCTTGGAGCTACCTTATAAAAGTCGGACACATCATAACCTGCATCATTAAACGGCGATTCGAAGAAGGGATTAATCCAGATTCCGTCAACTCCCAGGCTTTTCACATAATCCAGCTTTTCAATAATTCCCTTTAAATCCCCGATACCGTCTGCATTTGAATCGTAGAATGTTTGAGGATAAATTTGATAAAAAACTTCCTTGTTCAGCCAATCCGGACAGTTAGGGACATCATATTTGCCGGTTATGAGAGCAGAATCTACAGAAATTTTTTCTTGTGAAGAACCTTTGCTGCTAAGAAATATATTAATAAAGGAAATAGTAATGATGAATAGATTTAAACCACATTTTTTCATTATTGTTATTGTTTTAGAAGAAAAAAAAGCCCAAGTCATTGAAAGATTTGGGCTTTAATGTTTAATATTATTTTATAAGGAGCATCTTTTTTGTTTCCGAAAAATTTCCGGAGCTGATTTTATAAAAATAAACACCGCTTGTAAAGTTCTTGGCATTAAAATCTACATCATAGGTGCCTACATTTTTATATTCATTGAGTAAAGTAATGATTTCTTCTCCCATAAAGTTATAGACTTTTAATGTCACTAAACCTGCTTCGATAATGTCAAAACGGATATTCGTAGCTGGATTGAATGGATTTGGATAGTTCTGATATAATGAATAATTAATCGGCCGGATTTTAATTCTTTCTTTGATACCAACTTCACTTGGTATTGGTCCGATAAGGCTGATTTCATCTACCAAAACATCGAATTCATAAATATTTGCACCGCCAGTATAAGAGCCAATATTTATTCCAAAGTAAATCGTATCTATCTCACCTGAATCTCCAGGTGCTGTAAAAACAGGACTGCCAACTGAACCACTATCTTGAAATGTTGCATTCATACCGGCAGCAGAAGCTGTCCAGGTATTAAATCCAACTATTACATTCTCGGAAAGTCCCTGTCCTTCCTGTGGTTCTTCGGTTACATAACATAACGAAGCCCAAAATTGAAAAACATTTGCCCCTACATCTCTGAATGCACCTGAAACAGTGTATTCTTCACCTGCGATTACATTTATCGGCTGAAAACAAAATAAATCTGCTTCTTGATTTACAGTTGCTACAGCCCTGAAGCATCCTCCTTGACCAGCCGATGGAGTGCTGGCATTGTAATTAAATCCGAAATCAGTAAAATCCGGTTTATCGAGTTGTATGACTGTCCATGCATTCTCATCCTCCATATTCCCGCCGACTACTAATTCTCCTGCTTCCTGAGCTTTGGCGCAAAACACCCACAAAAAAATTGTAAAAACAAAAAGTAAAAAAATTTTCATATTATTCTCCTTGTTGATTGATTGTTTATGCCAATTATTGAAATTGGTTCCTCTAGAAGTATTATGAAAATATTTTAGTTTTCCCTCTGAATTTTTGGAAAGGAAATGTTCAATTTTATTTCGGAATAGTTGCATTTGAAAAAAGAATGACAACAATTAACTTGTAACAAAATTTCAAACCGTTTTTTCCCTTACCTAATTAGCTGTGTCCCTATATTTTTTATTTCGTTTCAATTACAATAATTTGATCAATTATCCCTTCCGATTTTGCTTTCAGCCGAATTTTCCCAGCTTTTTCATCGGATTGAAGTACTACGAGGCATAAACCATTAAAAGCTTTTCTATAACTTGTTTTGAAGGATTCATGACTTGTCTGCAGCCCGTTGTCCACACCGATAATTCTTCCTACTCCGGAAATTTCAAAGTTTACTAAATTGTCTGCGTACGGTACGACTGTTCCATCCTTGTCTAAAATTTTTATGGTAATAAAACAAAGATCTTCTCCATCTGCAGAGATAACTTTTCGATCTGCTTCCAGATTAATCTTTGCAGCCGTGCCGGCGGTTTTTATGATCCGGATTAAATCCTCTTTTCCTTCGGAACGCCCTATTGCTTTTAAAGTGCCGGGAATAAATACTGTCCTCCACTGGAGATGTAAATCTTCACCGGTTTTCTTTATAGTTCCTAAAGAATTATCATTTAAAAAAAGCTCGACTTCTTCGCAGTTTGAATAACACCAAACATCAATTGTATCTCCTGCGTTCCAATTCCAATGAGGGAAAAGATGAAGAACTGGTTTATTAGTCCATTCACTCTGGTACATGTAATAAGCATCTTTCGGAAATCCGGCAAGATCAACGATACCGAAGTAAGAACTTCTTGAAGGCCATGAGTAAGGAGTAGGTTCGCCCAGGTAATCAAAGCCTGTCCAGATATACATACAGGACATAAATTCATGTTTCTTTACTATCTTCCAGGTTTCTTCATGAGTTGAACCCCACGGAGCACTGCAGTTATCGTAAGAAGAACATGTATTATCCGGATTTCCCGTTGTGAACGGGATATCCCAGCGGATCGGCCAGCGTCGTATGCTGTCCGACGGCATATCATAATGCCCCCTGCTTGCCAGCGCAGAAGTTGTTTCGGAAGCAATAAACTTTTTACCCGGATAAATTTCAGGGAACTGAATAAATCCTTTATGATTATAGCTGTATCCTACCAGGTCAAGAGTGCCTGATCTGATGACGGGATTTAAAGTATCCTGGTCATTGCAGTTTGCAGTAACCGGACGCGTATCATCTAAATTCCTGATCAATGATGCCAGCTCTCTTGCAATTATAGTTCCGCTGCTGTCGTTCTTATCCCACTGCTCCATCACTTCATTCCCTATGCTCCAGATAAAAACGCTTGGATGATTTCTATCTCTTAAAACCATATCTTCGATATCTCTTGCATGCCATTCATCCCAGTAAAGGGCATAGTCGAATTCTGTTTTTTTCTTTTTCCACATGTCAAAAGCTTCATCCATTACAATGAATCCCATCCGATCGCATAGGTCCAGAAGCTCAGGGGCAGGAGGGTTATGCGAGGTGCGGATACCGTTTACTCCCATTTCCTTCATGATTTCCAGCTGTCTTTCCAACGCGCGCTTATTAATTGCTGAGCCGAGACAACCGAGGTCATGATGGTTGCATACACCTTTTATTTTTAGAGGTTTACCGTTCAGAAAAAATCCTTTATCAATATCAAAGTTGAATGTGCGGATGCCAAAAGATGTCTCATAGTCATCGAATGCTTTTTCTTGACTAAAGATAGTAGTCACTGCTTTATACAAGTAAGGATTTTCAATAGACCATAAAACAGGATTAGAAACATACATGGTCTGAACTACTTCAGCAATTGAATCTACACTTATATTGGTTTCAGATTCAGCTTCGGCAACTTCTTTATCATCCTTGTCTAATATTGTCGTTTTGATTTTTACCGGCTGACTCTTCTGTGATGCATTTCTTATTTTGATTTGAATAGAAACTTTCGCTGATTGATTTGTAACTTCAGGAGTTCTAATAAAAGTTCCCCAATGATCTACATGAACTTTGCCGGCTGTTATCAGCCAGACATTCCTGTAAATTCCCGAACCGGAATACCAGCGTGAATCAGGCTGCTTTGAATTATCTACTTTAACCGCAATTATATTTTGTTCTCCAAATTTCAGATAAGGAGTTAATTCATACCTGAAGGAGCTGTAGCCGTATGGCCTGAAACCGAGATAATGCCCATTGATCCAGACTTCACTGTTTCTGTAGATACCGTCGAAATCGATATATATAATTTTTTCTTTGGAAGATTTAGGAATGATAAAACTTTTCCTGTACCAGCCGATACCGCCGGGCAGAGCACCGCCTCCGACTCCTGCAGGATTATCTTTTCTAAATTCTCCTTCGATGCTCCAGTCATGCGGAAGATTAAGTGTTTTCCATTTGGAAATGTCTAGGTAGATTTCCTGACCATTTATTACATTGCCTAAATTAAATTGCCAATTCTTATTAAGGTTTTCTATCTTTCTTTTATAAACCGCAGGTTCAGCATTGATTAAGAATGCTATAGCAGAAACAGTAATCAGAAAGATACCGGGAATAAAAATAAATTTTTTCGTCGTTTTAATTTCCATTTATCTAGTTTATTGATTTTCTTATGTCACTAATTCAACATTCACAACTAGCGGGATTTTTTTATTTCCAAAGTTTTTTCTATCGCGGATTTTCTGAGCTCAAATGTAACCGTAGCATCTAATTCAAACAATAAATCTTTTCTGCAAATATCCGCAATTACGCAAACAGCAGGCATGTAATCTAATCCTTTCTCTGCTATTGTTTTCTGATAGATTGCAAAATCTTCCGGTCTCTTCAAAAACACT